>JADZBW010000123.1 GCA_020851885.1 Fimbriimonadaceae bacterium
GAGGAAATCCACTTCCGTTCGATTCAACGGAAAGTAAGCGAGTTCTTGCTTCAAAATGCCGATATCAAGGAAGTCGCTCTCGCCGGGGCCTAGGTCAGGTCCCGGACATCGGCGACGGGTTGAATACAATCAGGGCCACCACATAGGAGGGAAACCGTGGGAATACCGTACGTTATCGAACAGACCTCGCGCGGAGAACGCAGCTACGATCTTTGGTCGAGGCTTCTCAAAGACCGCATCGTTTACCTCGGCACAGAAATCGACGACTACTATGCGAATCTGATCGTGGCTCAGCTTCTGTTTTTGGAAAAGGAAGATCCTGACAAAGATATCGAGTTGTACATCAATTCTCCCGGTGGCTCGGTTTATGCCGGACTGGCGATCTACGACACGATGCAGATCATCAAACCGGATGTGGCTACGACGTGCGTGGGGATCGCCGCCTCGATGGGCGCCGTTCTTCTCGCCGGAGGAGCCAAAAAGAAAAGATCCGCTTTGCAGCATGCTCGCGTCATGATCCACCAGGTTTCGAGTGGGTTTCGCGGAACTGCCGCCGATATTAATGTACAGGTGGCGGAAACGAACAAGTTGATGGATACGTTGATGGGCCTTCTAAGCAAAGACACGGGGCAACCCGAAGATAAGGTTCGGAAAGACTGCGATCGCGATCATTGGCTTTCTTCCAGCGAAGCTTCTGCATACGGTCTTATCGATCGGGTAGTCGAACCTGGCGTACGATAGATGCAGACCTTTGGAGTGTGAATGGCAAAGTCCTTGGAACGACGCGATCAATGTTGCTTGTGCGGGAAGACCAAAGAGCAGGTTCGGAAACTAATCGTCGGACTGCACGGAGCGGTTTGTTCCGACTGTATCGACCTCTGCAACGACATTCTGCACAACGACCCTGAGAAGAAGGACGGGGCAACGACAGTCGCGGCGCCTACTGCCGTGCGAACACCGGCAGTTGTGCCTGCTGGAAAGGTTCCGAAACCAGCCGAGATCGTCAAACACCTCGACAATTACGTTGTTGGCCAGGGACATGCCCAGAAGGCATTGGCCGTCGCCGTTTACAACCACTACCCGCGCATTCATGACACGCCGTTCCACGACGACGACGTCGAGCTCCAAAAGAGCAATATCCTCATGGTTGGGCCAACGGGATCGGGCAAGACCCTCCTCGCTCAAACCTTGGCGAAGATGCTCAACGTTCCGTTTGCGATTGCCGATGCGACGGCATTGACGGAGGCGGGCTATGTGGGCGAGGACGTCGAGAACATCCTCCTCAAGCTCTGGCAATCGGCCGAAGCGGTCGATCCCCGCGATCCCAAGAAAGCCTGCGAGCGAGGCATTATCTACGTCGACGAGATCGACAAGATCGGCCGCAAGAGCGACAATCCCTCCATCACCCGAGACGTGAGCGGAGAAGGCGTCCAGCAAGCGCTGCTCAAGATCCTGGAGGGTACCACGGCCAATGTGCCGCCCCAAGGCGGTCGAAAGCACCCGCAGCAAGAGTATTTGCAGATCGATACCTCGAACATCCTGTTCATCTGTGGCGGTGCCTTTGAAGGCATCGAGGATATGATCCGTCGGCGCATGAAGGAAAACGTGATGGGCTTCAACGCCAATCCGCAATCCAGGGCCGAGCAGGATGCCAATATCATCCGAAATCTGATGCCGGACGACCTGCTCAAGTTTGGCCTCATCCCAGAGTTCATTGGTCGGCTTCCGGTCATCGCAACTTTGGATCAGCTCGATGAAGACGCGTTGATCAGCATCCTCAGCGAGCCCAAGAACGCGATCCTCAAGCAGTACGCCAAGTTCTTTGAACTGGACGACGTCGAATTGATCGTGGAGCCGGGCGCCTTGCGAGAGATCGCCCGGGAAGCCATGAAGCGCCGTACCGGCGCTCGTGCCCTGCGGGCCATTATCGAGCAGATCATGATGGACGTGATGTACGAAGTGCCGACCGCCGAAGGCATCCGAAGAGTTCTTGGTCCCGAGGGGATTATCGAGCGGGGCTTGGATCCCATTTTGATGACGGAAGAGGAAATTCGAAGAGCCTCTTGAACGAACGCCTTTTCGGCTTGGAATCGCGGAGTCTGTCCAGTTCAGACTCCGCGATTCTGCTTTTGGCTCTGGGCCATCAAGCGATCATTGATTCCGGGGTTGGTCGCGGACGCTTCCACGCGTCTTTGAAAGAGGAATCGCCGATCCAACGGGTATCCCGGCAATTCTTTCATCGGTAACCCGACTGGCTAGCACCGATGCCGGTTTCGCAAATCCATGGCGGAATTACTAGGTCGCCAATGCAAAGGGCTGAGGAATCAACAATTCGGAGGAGGGACCCTGGGTCCCTAGCGAGTGAATGTATCTAGTAACGGTTCAAGAAAATCACGCCGTAGTCGAGGCGAGCCTCGGCGGACGAATCGATTCGCTCGAAATGCGCGCTTTTGCAGAGGATTTGGAGGATGTTTTGGATTCGCTTGGAACGAACCACTTCTACCTTTTGATCGACCATTCGAAGGCTAAGAGCCTGGACTCGGATGCATCGATGATCCTTTCTCAGCTGAAGGACCGCGCATTCGAGGCGGGCGCAGAGAAGATTGTGACTCTGGCCTGCGACGAAGACGACATCGCACGACATATGACTGCCCGATTGCAGGAAGTTCTGGAAGGGCGGGAGCAATTCTGCCTGGAAATGCCAAATCTGACATTCCCGGTTTGGCAGCAGAGCGCGATTCTGCGGGCGGCTTAATCCCTCAGCGCGAACAACGTCGTTCGTCTTGATACGGAAGGCGGGCGGGCAGCTCTCGGCGGTTATCCGGGCGCCGATGGGTTGCCCGCCCGCCCCGTATTTAGGCCTCCGCTTCGGCTAGTCGCCTCATCCTTAGAAATGAATAGGCAAGTACGACGAGGTCGAACAGAATCTCAGAGAACAGGTAGCGAGGGCTGCCGGTCCAAGGCGAGAGGACAAGGGAAGCGACGAGCCTGAAGGCAAAAATCCCGGCAACGAGCTTGAATCCGAGGTACGTGCTTTTGGTCGCGATGTAGATTCCCACCATTGCCAAGACGATCAATGCCATTCGAGTCGGCTCGATCCATGCGGCGTCTGGTTGAACGCCTTCCGGAAGGTGCCCCAACAGCTTCGAGATCGACAAGCCCAACACCGGCAAGGCGCAAAACAGGGAAAGCCATCCCAAGATTCGGTCGATGAAGACATCGCCGCGAATCGTGACGACGTCGTTCTCGTAGGATCCCTCGTTCATTGGCCAGTAGATTACCGGTAGTCATGAAAAAGCCCTTGGGAATCGTCCCAAGGGCTGCCACCAAAGGAATCAGCAATGCTTAGCGGAATCGCCAGATGACCTTTCCGAAGCCATTCATGTACTTGGCGGAGAACATTTTTGCGTGGGTGTCGGCAAAGATCACGGGGGTCATGCCGTTGCCATTGCCGTCGCCGCCATAGCGGGCATAGATCGGCTTCATCGCTCCAGGAGCGAGGGATGGGTTTGCCGCCACGTAGTCGTAGTCGGCGATGATTGGAAGGCCGTTCTTGTAAACGCCTCCCGGATCATTGGGGCCGTTGTAAGGATTGAAAACGTAGCCTCGCCACTTGCCACCGACGCCGTGAGGAGTCGTAGCAAATAGTCCGATATTCGCGGACTCCTCAGCTTGTGAGAAGTTCACCGCGCCAGCAAAACCCTCGCAACCGGCAACGGCGGCGCCTTCCGTGCATTGAGTCGCCGTCAGGTCCACGCCTGCCGCATCGGTGTAGCCTACGCTCTGATTTTGTCGAACGGACCAATCGGTGGCGAATTTACCGTTCGTATCATGGGCGACGAAGATTTCCTGGTTCTTGATGTACGGGAGCACCTTCGGCGGCCAAATGGCAGGATTCGGATCTGCAGGATCGGGATTGAGCAGGCGGATGGATGACGGGACGAAGTAATCGTCGTAGTCCGTCGCGTACATGTAGATCGCAGTTCCAAGCTGCTTCATTTGGGCAAGTGCGCGAGACTTCTTGGCCGCGAGCTTCGCCTGGGCAAAGACCGGGAAGAGGATCGCCGCGAGGATCGCGATAATCGCAATCACGACGAGGAGTTCGATGAGGGTAAAGGCCTTTTTCATGAGATCGGTTCAGTCAACGGTAATGACGCCCATTGTAGCATTGGTAGTTCAAGAATCCAACCTGATTCTTGCCGGGTTGATTCAGCCCAGGAAATGGATGTGGACGCCATTGGAAGCAAATAAGGCGAATCGACCGCACATGAGAGGACAACGGCTTAGGATCTGATCAAACCGTGGACCCGTAGACCCTTCCACCTGGTAAATAGATCCAGTGTTGACACTTATGGTCGCAGACGCCCTTATGTCCGACTTTCTTGTACCGACGCCCGCTTTGGACGCGATCGCGTCCAAAGCGATCTCGAAGGCCAAGACCGAGTTTCCAAAGGTGCGGCCGGAACAGTTGGCGATCTCGATTGGCAAAATCAATCGATCCAACATGACGGTCGAATTTGGGCAGTTCCAAGGGGAGACGGCGATGTATCCGGCGAGCTGCATCAAACTCTACTATCTCGCCTTCGGGGCGACGTTGCTCGAGAACAGGAAGCTGACGATGACGCCTGAACTTGAACGTGGATTCACCGACATGATCGTGGACTCTTCCAACGATGCAACCGCTCTGATCCTCGATACGGTGACCGGCACGACCGGAGGGCCAGAACTGTCAGAAAGGGAACTCAAAGCATGGCAAACAAAGCGAGGAGCGGTGAACCGATGGCTTACGACGATGGGGTTCCAGGGTATCAACGCGAACCAGAAGACTTGGAATGAGGGGCCCTACGGTCGGGAGCGTCAAGGCTACGGACCCAACTTCGAGAACCGTAACTCGTTGACCCCCAATTCCGGCGTCCGCTTGATGGGTCTGATCGCCCTCGGCAAGTTGGTGGGACAGGATCGCAACGCGTGGATGATGAAGTTGCTGAACCGCAAAATACCTGCCGACAGCAAGGACGCTGACTTCCAATCGCGAGCTTTCACCGGAGGCGTGTTGCCGGCCGGCGCCCAACTCTGGTCCAAAGCTGGATACACCGACACGGCTCGCTTGGATATCGCGTGGTTCAAACTCGCGAACGGTCACGAGTACATCTTCAGCATCTTCACAAAGGGCCAAAGCAATGAACCCAAGCTGATTCCATTCGTGGCGCGAGAAATTCTGAACGAGTTCGGTGAAAAGACCTTCGATGGAATAGCGGACTTCTCCGAATGAGGATTAACCTGTGACCGAGCGGATCATTGTCCACGGCCGGGTCCAAGGGGTCGGCTTCCGTGCTTTCACATGTGGACTCGGTGAGAGCCTTGGTATGGATGGAGCGGTTTGGAACACCAGGTCGGGCGAGGTGGAAATCCTTGCTCGTCATACGAGCCCTGACATCTTCACAGAATTCGAATCCAAACTGAGGTACGGGCCGGGACACGTGAAGTCGATCGTGAGAACGCCCGAGACCGAAACCGATCTCGGACCGGGATTTGAGATCCGTGAGACCCGCTAGGCCAAGAGCTTGGCGGGAATTTCCTCGATTACGGCGGCCGACGACTTCATGGCCTTCTGAAGATACATGTCCTTATCCGCCGCCACCATGAGTTCTTTGAGGGACGTGCCATCCGGACCGAGTCTGGAGATGCCATAGGTGAAGCTCGCGCAACGATCTCCGAGAATCGTTGCTTCTCGAAACTTCCAATTGACCTTTTCCAGGATGGCCCTGGCGTCTCTCGGCATCCGGCCCGGCAAGACAAGGACAAACTCGTCGCCGCCGTTCCTAGCGAGGGCGCATCCAGGAGCGTTCTTGCGTAGAAGTCTGGCCAAGATTCTCAGCACATGATCGCCATAGGCATGTCCATGCTCATCGTTGAGCTCCTTGAACTTGTCACAGTCGATCATGGCGATCGTCAGGGAATTACCGGTCGAAAGGGCACGATCGATAGCCCGAACGGCATATTCATCGAGGCCCACTCTGTTATATGACTGGGTGAGGTCGTCCCGTTTGGCAAGGACGGCATATCGCTTGAGTCGGCTTTCGAAATGCTCGATAAAGGCCATCAGACCCGCCAAAACGCCGAATCTCAAGATCGTATTTAGGACGATCCCATTCGCATGAATGGTGTTCGATTGGAGGTCGACGAAAGTCAAGACCAACGTTGTCGCGGCAACATTGATGTATCCGGCAATTCTTCCCCCGCCCTTGGCGGCGAGCCAAAGCGGCAGCAGGTATGCCATTCTGAGCCCGACCGGATGTCCGAGCAAATGGTCGATTCCATGGAGAATTACCAAGACCACCAACGAATCGAGCGTCGCGCGGACTCCATCCTTTTGCAGATAAATGTCTCGACACCAAATCACGGTGTCGAATATCCGCTCCCGAAGTTCGTGGCTGAACCTTCGGTAGCTCTCCCAAAACTCAATTGTAAATTCACCCACATATTCATCATCGTCAAGTTCACAAAAAGCTTTAGGTTTTTGTATGGGAAAAGCTAGCAAGTCCCAGCACAATTGCTAGTGTATATGCCTCTATACCGAGAAGCGATCAGAATAAGAGAGATGTTCCGGGCCA
>JADZBW010000124.1 GCA_020851885.1 Fimbriimonadaceae bacterium
CCTCAAGGAGGTACTCCAACTCTGCGTGGACGCAGTTGGCGCCTCTGGTGGAACTATTTATGTGCACGATCCGGCGATCAAGCGGCTCCGGTTTCAGCACGTCCTACCTGAAGATGTCGCCGACCGGCTTCCCGTAAAGGACATTCCTGAAGACTACGGGATGGCCGGGCAGGCCTTTCAATCCGGCGAAACGGTGATGAAGGACTTCCCTCCCAAGCCCCAGCTCAGCGATTTCGAGCAGGCAACCGGGGTCGTACTTCGGAACATGATCGCATGTCCACTCAAGATGGAATCCGAAACGCCATTCGGGGTGGTTCAGCTCCTGAACAAGAAAGACGGCAGCTTCAACGCTACCGATGCCGCCGTTTTGGAAACGGTCGCCTCAGTATCCGCGATGGCATACGTCAATACCCGGTTGACTGAAGAAGCCACGCAAGCCTCGAGCCTTCTGGGGATGGGGAAAGTGAGCCATGACATCGGGAATCTGGCGGCATCCCTTTACGCGAACCTGAGCTTCTCTGAACTGGCGATGGGCGGGCTCAAGGAGCACTTGGTTGGCGCCGATGTCGATGATTCCGTCAAGCTTTATGTAGACACCATCGATGGCATGTTTGTCGACATCCAGAAGTCGGTGGACCGGATCGTTGGGTATTCGAGGCTGATAAGTGATCTGAGCGCTGGTCGTTCGCTTCGTCCTGACAAGCTCTTGGCGCCGCTCGCCGATACGATCCAAACCAGTGCCGCCTACCTTGAGACGGAGGGTCGTAAGAACCACGTCGCCCTGAGATATGAGATTCAGGAGGATGCGCCACCGCTCTACCACGACGAGCTCTACCTCTTCCGCATTGTTCAGAACCTCGTCGGAAATGCGATCAAGGCGGTAAAGGAGACGATTCCGGACGATTGGCAGGCACGACTTGAAGGCAATAACGAGGATGTGATCCTCGGCGAGGTCATCATCCGATACTTGTATCGCGAGGGTCGCCACATCATCGAGGTGCAAGACACCGGCCCAGGCATGACTCCTGTCGTAGCCGAGCGCATCTTAAAGGGCACCGCCAGGAGCCAATGGGACAAAGGCGGAGGCTCCGGTTGGGGCACGAAGATCGTCCTCGAATTGGCGGCAACCCATGATGCCAAAGTTGAAATCGACAGCGAACTTGGAGTTGGGTCCACCTTCCGAGTTGTCTTTCCCCACTGCGAGGGTCCAAAGGAAAATTAGGCGATCGCGGAACTGGGGACCTTGGCGCTCCGGTTATTGGTTTCTGGAGTCCACATTTGAGCACAGCCCCCCAAGATCTTGAACGTACCGACGAGCAACCTAAGAGTCAATATGTTTCGCGTCGAGATGTCCGGGTCACGATGGTCGCCTTGGTCGTTCTCGCCATCCTCCTCAGTCCGATCTATTTCGTCCTCAAGGAACGTCGTGACGCCTATTTGTGCAAGAGGAATTTCCAATCCATGGCGAAGGAGATGAGCCTCTATGCGGCAGAAAACAACGATCGACTGCCACCGGTCTTTGTAACGATGGACGGTGTAACGCCATTTATCGAAAAAGACGGCGGGCTCTACACATGGGCTTTCTTGATCGATCCATTCATGAAGGCGAATACCGACTTCAAGTGCCCCAAGGCGAGCGACGACGAATGCTACTTCGACCACGAGTCCGATACCGGCAAGCTGATGCCGGTCTCATACGGCATGTACCTGCCCCACGGGGGATTGCCGATCAGCAATATCCCCAATCCCGAAGAAGCCATTCTCATCACCGAGACTTCGGCATTGGGTTCCAAGGGCACCTTCGACCCCCATCCCGTTTTGGATAGTCTTGGCAAGCCTGTGCCAGATAGCTTTGCCGTGACGTGGGACACTGGCAACGTGTATTCGACAAGCAAAGTCGCCGCAGTTTCCAGACTTGCCTTCCCGAACACATCGAGTGGGAAATTTGCAAAAGACGGAGCGACCAGACATCCCGATGGAAACCACTTTTTGACGGCAAGCGGAACCGCATTCACATTGCCGGCAAGCGCCGCCCAAGTGACTTGGGATGCTCGTAAACAGCGAATTGTCGGTCGCTGGGCTGTCCCGGATGACTACACGCTCAACAGGACGCCGTAGGCCACACAGGACTCGAAACCACGAAGCGCCGCCGACCATAATCGGTCCGTTAGAATCGCCAAGTCGCCATCGCGGTCGTTCTGCAGCAAAGCAGACTGCCAATCAACTGCACCAATCAGCAGTTGGCACTGGACCGAAGTCAGCACGAGCTCTCGCAAGGTTGGATCCACCCGGCCACCCAAAATCTCTTCGGCAATATTCGATCCAGCGCTGTTTCCGCTCCGGGCTGACCTGACTTCATCAAAGACGGACGCTATATCGAGGTCGATGCACTTCTGCAGGACTTCGTGCAGTAGAGACCTAATTCGAGCAAGCGCCGCTTCTGCCAGTTCAGGCCTTCTCATCGACCAAGGTGAGTGCTTCACGGCCGTGTAGCTGATCCGATAGGCGGATGCATGATTGGTGCGAACTAACTGGCTCGTCCAAACCGGTTGCCAGATTTCGGTGCCGCCGTCGCCAGTCGTGACAATTCCCCAACCCGCCGGATCGCGAGGAACGACTCCGTTTTGACATAGGTCCAGGGCCAAAGCTAGGCTCGCGACGCCTTCCTTCCGTAGCTTGAGAAACCATGACTTCGTGCCTTGTGCGATACAGCCGTGATCGATCGCCAGATTTCCGGTGCGATAGAACGACAGCTCGGTAACTTCCTGCGTCAACAATCCTGGACCCAGCAGTTCCGGAGCATGTCCGCCATAGGCGCCTCGGAGGAAAGCGTTCCCCTGAAAGCAAACCGCCGCCGCCTGAAATACATCGACCCGCATGGTTAATGCTGTTATTGGCGGCTTCGGCGGGAATTTTGCCGGTAATTGGAAAACCTGTCAGTTGAACTTGGCTAATCGATGAGTGGGCGCACGGAAACG
>JADZBW010000125.1 GCA_020851885.1 Fimbriimonadaceae bacterium
GAAATTGGGATGGATTCAATTCCCCAAGATTCAAGCTCGAAGGCCGCTACGTCGAAGGTGATGGCCATGCGATCGACTTCGCCCTTTGCCAGGGTGATCGGCTTTCCAATCTCGGAAATGAGCAGATCGACGAGTTCGTCGCGCTGCTCACGAACCAAGTTGGCAATCTTCCTCAGCAATCGCTGGCGATCGGAGACCGTCGAATGACTCCAAGTCGAATAGGCCTCCGCTGCGGCGTCGAGACATCCCTGGAGTTCGCCGATTCCGCCTTCTGCGGCCGTGCCGACGAGGCTGTTATCATAAGGATTCTTAACGACCTGTTTGCCGGTCGCTTGGTCGCATGGTCCACCAATGAAGTGGCCGTCGATCAGCAGTTCGTAGTGGACCATCATTCGTTGTTACCCCAAGGCAACAAAAGGCCCCGGTCCCTCTGGGGCCGGGGCCAATGTTCACTTTCTCTACCGAACGCCGCCTTGGTTTTCGACCTTTCCTTCGAAGGATTTCTTCATCTCTTCGCCCATCTTCTTCATGTCCTCTCCAAGCTTCTTTGAATCGCCAACCAGTTTGGACAACCCGCCGAGGTCCACCTTTTGGATCTTGGCATTGGAAGGAAAGTTGGGTTGAATGACCACCGCATCGTTGTAACGCATGGTCACCACGGTATCGCTTGTCTTACCCTCGTGATTTTCCCGCACCATGATGTCGGTCGGCAAATTCGTGTCCGCATCCACGGTCATGTTGACGGTGCCAAGTCCATTGGGGTCGGTCATCACGACGTCGTAGACGCTTCGACCGTCACGATCTCGAATCGGCATGATCCGAATGTGGTCCTTTCCGTACTTCTTCTCGTACTCGGCAAGCTCCTTCTTCAAGTCGAAGTTCTTGGATATCTCACCCATGACATCCGGCATGGCGTCGGTGATTTCCGTTAACGGCAGAACCATCTGCATCACGGTGTTCTGGTCCTTGTCGTAGATCTGGATCGAATTGCGATCGATGTAGACGATCCCTTGTTCACCGGAGTCGATCTTCATTCTTCCGTCCGCAACGGCGATATGAACCAATTCCGACTTGCCGTCGCGATTCTCTTTAACCTCCATTTGGAAGGTCCGAACCTGGTCCACGGCATCGCGAATCATCGTCCATGTCTTGCCAAGAGCGGGCCGAGGCAGGATGAAGAAAGCGCCGAGGGCCAGTGTGGCCAGCCCGGCAGTCATGATTCCAACAAGCCAGGGACGTCGGACGGTGCGGGCTTTGCGCTTTTCATTAAGCGCTCGGTCCGTCAACTTCGATTTCAAATTTTGGGGCATTTCGTTTGACATGGGCAGTTCCTCCAGCGCCATCCGAATCAAAGCATCATCTTCCCGGAAGTCTTTCATCGACTTACCCTCCCTTGAAGCTCAGGGAGCTCGGATAAGCCGAGTTCTCTTAACGATTGTCGGGCTCGTTGCAGCAAGCTGTTCGTCGCCTTTTCCGTCTTCTTCATGATTTTCGCTACCTCGATGGTCTCCAGGCCGTTGACGTACTTCAAGATGAGGGCATCTCGATGCGCCTCCGGCAACCGGTCGACCAAATTCTTGATCTCCCAACGAAGTGAAGTCTCCGTTGGCGCTGCCTGCTCATGCGCTGACTCCAGAGGAAGTTCCGACCGTCGGTAATTGCGCCGCAGGTTATCCATCACTTTCCTTCTCGCCACCACGAGCAGCCACAGCCGGGCAGATTCTGCTTTGCGTAGGCTCTGCATGCTCTGAAACGCGATCCCGAACACCTCCATCGTCACATCTTCAGCGTCCTCTCTACGATTCAACTTCGATGCGACGAATCGCCAGACGTCGTCGCCGTACCGCCGGACCAGCTCATCGGGGGTGAGTTCTTGTTCCATGGCGGAGGGCTTAGAGCCGATCCTTGCGATTGTTTGTCCGATGCTCATGGGATGCCTTTCTTTGCACTCGTTGGACAAGTCGTATCTCACTGCCAAGATCTATCGCGGCCCCGCAAGGATGCCGCTCGGCATGGGTCCTCAGACCTAGCGCGCAGCCTCGCTGGTGGGCGTCCAACATCCGGACCATCACCCTTGCCCAGCCCGAAACTCCTGTAAGTCGGCCAGAGCAACCTTGCCCATTCCTTCAAGTTTTTTGAGCCACCCGTCTTTGTAAGGTCGCAGGGATTCCACGAGGGCATGGGTAATTGCCAAATCCCGATACCATTTGCGATCGGCCGCCACCACATACCAAGGAGCGTGATTCGGAGAGCACTTGGAGAGAGCAACGTCGTAGGCGTCGGTGTAGTCGTCCCAAAACTCTCGCTCCTTCCAATCTCCAACGCTGAGTTTCCAGGACTTGGTGGCATCTTGCTCGCGCTCCAGGAGCCGTTCCTTTTGTTCGTCCTTTGAGATATGAAGGCATAGTTTCACCAGAATGGTGCCGTTTTCGACGAGTAGCTGCTCAAATTCGTTGATCTGATCGTAACGCTTCTTCCAGGCTCCTTCTGGAGCCAAGTTATGAACTCGTACAACGAGAACGTCCTCATAGTGCGACCGGTTGAAGATCGAGACCATTCCCTTCTGGGGAGCATGGGGATGGACTCGCCACAGGAAGTCATGGCCGATCTCTTCAGGCGTGGGAACCTTGAACCCCTTGACCTTAACGCCCTGTATATTCAGGTAGCGGCTCAAACCTCGAATCGTCCCGTCTTTGCCCGCCGTATCCCGACCTTGCAGGACCACCAAGAGCGAGTGCATACCGGCGGCGAATAGCAGCTCCTGAAGTTCCTCCAACTCCTTGCCCAACCGGCTTGTTTCCTTTCTCGCGTCGTCTTCGATCATTCCGCCGTCTTGGCTCGAATCGATATCTCGCAACTGGACCTTGCCATCCACGCGATGAACGTATTTCATAACGATCAATCTACCTCTGTCCTTTCCCGCATATCGCTCGCTTGTCCGCAACCTGTCGCGACCTAAAGTCGAAACCCCTTGAATCTTTGCACGTCTTGGATTAGACTGTGCGGTGACGCCCCGGAATTGAAAGAAAGGGGCAGCCAAGGAAGGTCAAGATGAAGAAGATTCTTGCAATATTCGTCACTACGGTGGTCGTCGCTTCGGCGGCTTTTGCTACCGGAACCGGTAAAGCCGTGAAGCCTCAAAATAGCCTCGCAGGCGGCAAGTGGTCCATCCGAGTGTTCTTCGGACTCGCTGGCGGAGACGTCAAGGACGATGCCGAAGTCGACAACATCTATGGTGGCGGTGTGGAATACACCCTGCCTAACGTTGGCGGCGGAACGACTCCCGGAAGCTTTGCAATTGGCGCTGAGTACAACACGTCTTCGGATGGTACCGGCGGCTTCAATATGCAGAACTACGGTATCTACGGCGCTGGTTACTTCGGCATGGGTCAGAACGGCGGCATGGGCGGACTTGAGTTCCTTGGCCGCGTCGGCTACTTCAACACCCGCTACGAACAGGGCGGCAATGACGACAACAAGTGGGGCTTCGGATTCGATGCGGGCCTGCGCTACCAGTTCCAGAAGGCATACATCGAGTTGTTCTATCGTATGCGACCGTCGATCGATAGCTTTGGCAACAACGCGATCGTTCTCGGCGTGAACTTCCCGTTCGGCAACTA
>JADZBW010000126.1 GCA_020851885.1 Fimbriimonadaceae bacterium
CTGTTCAGGAAGTTCGATTCCGTAATTCGGCTTCTCGACCAAAAGTCCCCAGTCGCCTCGCGGTACCTGGTAAGCGCTCTGTAAAGAGCTCTTCATCGCCTGGACGACGGTTTCAGGGTTCCCGGGAAAGTTCGGCATTGGCGCCGATTTCGAAGCCGGTGGAAGTTCGTATCGAAAAAGGCGATAGCGTTTGCAGAGCAAACGCTATCGCCAAGTAACCTACAGTGGAAGGTCTAACCCTTCTCTTTGAGGAGTGCCTCCACTGCTTTGTCGACCTCGCCATTGGCCAGATCGACCACCCGGACGATTCCCTTGCGATCGATGATCACATAGTCGGGAAACGAGTCGCAACCGAAGGCATTCATGAGCTTGGCTTCGGGATCGAACGCGACCGGGTAGGTCAGCGCGTTCTCCTTGGCGACTTTCTCACCATCGGCGGTGCTTTTGTCGGAGTGGACTCCAATAAGGATCAAGCCTTGATCCTTGTAACGGCCATACAGCTCCTTGAGGTGCGGCATGGACGCCTTGCATGGGCCTCACCAAAAAGCCCAGAAGTCCAACAGAATGACCTTGCCCTTCATGGACGGAAAGGTGGGCTCGGCGCCCTTCCAATTCATCCACTTGACTGCTTTCAGGGCCGGAGGGGCTTTCCCCTCATACGCGTTCTTGGCGGCATCGCTGGCACCGCCGCGCTCCCGAGCGAACCCGTCTTTGGTTCCCTGGAAGGCACAGCAGGCCAGTAGGCCAAGCGCGAGAAGCATGATTCTGCGTCCCATGGCCATAGTATAAGGCAGTTTGGTCATTCCGGCGAGAATTGGTTACGCATAGGAGCAGGGATAATAGGTTCAGTGAAGTCCTATCGCCTCAATCGACTTTTCAACGCCAAGTCCGGCCGGTGCTTCGATGTCGCCATCGACCACGGATTCTTCAACGAATTGGGCTTCTTGAAGGGGATCGAGGATATCGAGAAGGCGGTGGCGACGGTGGTGGCAGCCGCGCCTGATGCGATCCAACTGACGGTCGGCCAGGCGGATGTGTTGCAGAGGATTCGCGGTCGGCAGAAGCCAAGTCTGGTCCTGCGAACGGACGTGGCGAATGTCTATGGCAAAACCCTCGATGCTCCGTTCAGTCGCATGATCGCCGATCCCGTCGGACAGGCGTTGCGACTGGATGCCACTTGCGTGGTGGTGAACCTGTTCAGGATTCCCGGCGCGCCAGAAGTCACTGGGCACTGTATCGAGAACATCCTCTCCATCAAGCCGGAGTGCGACGCCTATGGCATGCCCCTGATGATCGAGCCTTTGGTCTTCAAAGAGAACGCCCACGGCGGCGGGTACATGGTGGATGGGGATATCGAAAAGATCATGCCGCTGGTGCGTCAGGCCACCGAACTCGGGGCGGACATCATTAAGGCGGATCCAACCGACGATCCTGCGGTCTATGGCGAAGTTGTGAAGGTGGCCAGGGTGCCGGTTCTGGTTCGAGGCGGTGGGAAAGCGACCGATAAGGAGATTCTGGCCCGAACCCATGCGTTGATCCAAGCGGGCGCGAGCGGGATCGTCTATGGACGCAATGTGATCCAGCATGCGAATCCGTCGGGGATGGTGAGGGCGTTGATGGCGATTGTGCATGAGGGGGCAAGCGCGGAGGAGTCGGGGAGGCTGTTGGGGTGACTCGAATTGGCATCATTGGTGGTGGACTCATGGGCAAGGAGGTGGCGAGCGCCTTGGCTCGATGGTGCGCTCTCGAGATCCAGCCCGGGCAACCGGTCCTCACTGCCATTGCCGATGTCAGCGACGCCGCCCGCGCATGGTTCGACCGCATTCCCAGCGTCTCCATCAAAACCGACGACTATCATGCGATTTTGGCAAGCAAAGAGGTCGATGCAGTTTACGTCGCGGTGCCCCACGACCTGCATGAGCAGATCTACCTGGACGTCTTGAAAGCAGGGAAGGACCTTCTTGCGGAGAAGCCGTTCGGCATGAACCTGAAGCAGGCGATGAACATCGCCCTGAGCGCACGGACGAGCGGTCGCTTCGTAAGATGCTCTTCGGAGTTCCCGTTCTATCCGGGCGCCCAGCGAGTGGTCCAGGCGGTGAAGAGCGGGGAACTTGGGAGGATCATCGACGTCCGTTCCGGTTTCTGGCACTCCAGCGACCTCGATCCCAACAAGCCCATCAACTGGAAGCGACAGAAGGCGCGCTGCGGGGAGGCCGGCGTGATGAACGACCTTGGCCTTCATGCGTGGCACATACCGATTCGAATGGGTTGGAAGCCACTCAGGGTCCATGCTCAGTTGCAGAACATCGTTACCGAGCGGCCGGACGCAAACCGACGCCTGGTTCCATGCGATACCGATGACAATGCGATCTGGAATGTTGACGCCATGGTCGACGGGCACGACACACCATTGCGGGTCGAGGTGAAGCGGATCGCACCAGGCGAAATGAACACTTGGTTCATCGAAGTCACCGGCACCGAGGGGTGCGTCAAGTACTCCACCAAGGATCCCAAAACCCTTTGGACTTTTCGACGGGAAAAGGAACAGATTTGGCAGCGTATCGACCTTGGCCATGCCACCCAGTTTCCGGTGATCACGGGGCCAATTTTCGAATTTGGCTTCCCCGATGCTTTCCTTCAAATGTGGGCGGCCTTCTTGGCCGAGAGGAGCGGAGCCCTGGGTGATCGATTTGGCTGCGCGACTCCCGATGAGGCGGTGATGGCCCACCAACTGAACGAAGCGGCGCTTGAGTCATCGAGAAAGAGGAGTGTCGTCGAACTTAACCTATAGGGTTTGCGATTTGCCCATGAAGCGTTCAGAGATCAATCAGCTTATCCTCGATGCGACGGCCTGCTTTCAGGCGCGTGGCTGGTCTCTGCCCCCAAACCCAAGGTGGGATGTGACCGATTTCGGGCTCGGGAATTGGGAGCGCTGGGGCTTGGTGTTGGTGAATCTCAGCGAGCAGCCGGAGTACTGCGAGAAGTTGATGTACGCAAAGCGTGGAATGGTGACGCCGGCTCACTGTCACCGACTCAAGAAGGAGGACATCATCTGTCGATGGGGCGGCCTCCGTGTGACACTCTGGGCGCAGAAGCCATCGATTGGCGACCATGAGGCGGTGAACGTTCAAATCAACGGCGAATCTCGGATGTTCTTTTCGTGGGATTCGGTGATGCTGGGACCTGGCGAGAGGATTACCCTGGAGCCGGGAGTCTGGCATGAGTTCGAGCCAACCACTGACGATTGCATCATGGGTGAGGTTTCCACGGCTAACGACGATGTCAGCGACAACTGCTTCGCGAACTCAGAAATCGGTCGCTTCTCGGAAGTCAGGGAGGATGAGGAGCCGATCGTCAGATTGGTGAACGACCGGTGAATTCAGGAATCGCCGCCGCCGGCAATTGGATCATCGACCGTGTGAAGGTCATCGATGTCTTTCCGGCCCAGGACGCTTTGGCGAACATTCTCATGGAGTCGAGCGGCAATGGAGGCTCACCTTACAACCTCTTGAAAGATCTCTCGCGGGTCGGCTTTGTTGGGGGCCTCCAGGCAATCGGCTTGATCGGCGACGATCTTGACGGCGATCGGATCCTCGAGGATTGCCGTCGGCACCGCATCGAGACCTCTCTCCTCCAAAAGACCCCGCATGCGCCCACGTCCTACACCGATGTCATGAGCGTCATGAGTACGGGGCGCCGCACCTTCTTTCATCAACGCGGGGCGAATGCGCTCTTGCGAGCCGAGCAATTCGATTTTCAGCGTATTCAGGCCAGCCACCTTCATCTGGGGTATCTGCTGCTCCTCGATTCACTCGATGAACCAGATGAAGCCTATGGAACGGCGGCGGCAAGGGTTCTCGCGGCGGCCAAGGATCATGGGCTCACCACGTCGGTCGACGTGGTCAGCGAAGATAGCGACCGTTTTCGGGCTACCGTGCTCCCAGCTCTGCGCCACGCCGATATCGTCTTCATGAATGAGTTCGAGCTTTCGCGAACCTCAGGGATTTCGTTCGGTCGGACCGATGATGGACGTCTTCTCCAAGCGGGCGAACGACTTATGGAAGGAGCGGGTGGGCAACTCGTCGTCCACACGCCGGAGAGGATCTTTGCCTTCCTCAAAGACGGTCGACGCTTGGAGCACGGGGCGGTGAGAATGCCTGAAGATCGGATTCGGGGCGCGGTCGGGGCTGGTGACGCTTTCGCTGCCGGATACTTGTCCGGCTTCGTCGACGGTTTCGATGTCGTCGAGTGTCTTCGATTCGGCGCCTGCGTTGCCGCGTCCAGCCTCCTGGCGCCCGACAGTTCCTCGGGCGTGATGCCTTGGGGCGATTGTCTGGAACTAGGTCACCAATACGGCTTCTACGGCTAACCTAAGAATGCAAGGTCCAGGGAAGCGAATTCGCTCTTGCCGGATCTCAAGACGATCTGCACGCCACCATCCTCGGCGGTGATCTCCTCCACATGCTCCGCATCGGGTCCAACCGGGATCACACCCATGATCGTGCTTGCCACGAGAGGATTGGATGGATCGAGGTCGATGGATGTGACGACCCCTTCATCGCTCAGTGCATTCGGGCTCACGGACTCCGCCAGGCCGTAGTGGAAGTATGCGGTGACGTCCTCGATTCCCAAGACGCCTCGATGTCGGCCGTTCCATGGTGGGTAATGTCGACCGCCGTTGGAATGCCAGAGCAATGTGTGTCGAAGCACCCGCGGATTTCGCAGACAGAACCAAGCGTAGCCCTTCGCCGGAAAGACGACCGCATTCCAAGCAAATGGCAAGGATTCATCGCCGATGAGCATCACGAGGTCCTCATATCCTTCGCGGGCGGGATATCGCGAGAGGTCGGCCACCGAGCCGTTCGCCATCGGCACGATCTCCAGCCGTTGAAACCGCTCACCAGACGATAGGCAGGAGTAACCGCCTTTCGCGGGAACCTCGAACTCACCTGGGAACACCTGACCAAAAAGGAACGGGCTGCAAGAAACGAGACCTTCGGAGGGGAACGCGAGCATCGCGTGGTTCCCAATGCACATGGGTCCAGAACCGCCAATGACCGACGTGCGACTGTAAACGACGGTTTCACCGGATCGGACACCGACCTCTCGTCTGACCAATGTCGGCCTGACGAGGGTCCTCAATTCAAAAGTGCCCGGGGAAACCAGTGTCCATTCCGAGTTCGCCGTTTCGCCATGGAGTGGGTGGACTTCATCGCCATAGGCAATCGCGTTCCCGCCAAAGGGCATGCAGAAGAAATCGCCCCTCAGCGCTTCCAGGATCTTCGGGGTCCCTTTTTCAAGCTTTTCCGAATGCCAAGGCGCGATATGGAATGGCTGCACCTTTCGATCACCCAGGTCGAATGTCACCGGTCCGAGGTGGGCTCCGGACTGAGTGACGAACGCCTCTACCCGATCCGATTCAATCCGCCAGGAGGGTTGGCCCAAGATCTCGCCAGGTGCCGATGCCATGGACACAGCATATCAAGGAATGCCGAATCGGTTTAGGCTACGCGAAGTAAACTGTGGGTCGATGAGCGTCGTGGACACATTGGTGAGCCTGAGCCGAGCACTCGGCGAACCCTCCCACGATCTTGCCATCCTCGCCGAAGGCAATGCCTCCGCCAAAGACGGTGAATCATTCTGGGTAAAGGCCAGTGGATTTCAGATGGCGACCTTGGATCGCGACGGGCTTGTGCAAGTCGACTTGCCGCGGACCATGCGTCTACTCGACGGACATGATTTGACCGATCAGGACACTCGCCTGGCGCTCAAAGACGTCCGAATCGATCGCGAATCGGATCGCCTTCCAAGCGTCGAGACGTTCATGCACGCTTACCTCCTGTCGCTGACCGATGTGAGTTTTGTCGGCCATACCCATCCAACACCCCTCTTGAGCCTTTTGGCGACTCAGCGAGCGGAGTGGATCGCCGGTAAGCGACTCTTCCCGGACGAGATCGTGTGTTGCGGACCGCAGACCGCATTTGTGCCCTATGTGGACCCCGGCCTTCCGCTGGCAAAGGCAATCCGCGCATCGGTCGATCGCTACATCCGACGGTGGGAGGAAACGCCCAAGACGATTTGGCTTCAGAACCATGGACTCATTGCACTGGGAAAGAGTCCTCGTGAGGTGGAAAGCGCAACCCAGATGTCGGTCAAGGCCGCCCGAGTCTGGTTGGGCGCCCTGAGTTCCGGCCAAGAGATCCACCCGCTCGCCGAAGAGCAGATCAAGCGAATCCACACACGCCCCGACGAACACTACCGCCAGCGCCTGCTCTGGCAAATGCAAGGACCCACCGAATGATTAAAGATCCCGCTACCGCTATTCCTTCCCTTTGGGATGCCGCGAAGGCTCCCGCCGACGAAGCAGACAAGCTGGTCTATGCATCCAACCTCCTGGGTTCGGACCCCAAGATCACCAACTTCGGCGGTGGCAATACTTCGGTAAAGGTCTGCGATGTCGATCCGCTGACCGGTGCGGAAGTCGATGTTCTGTGGGTGAAAGGCTCGGGTGGCGATCTTGGAACCGCCAAGCGATCGGGCTTTGCTTCGCTCTTTTTGGACAAGGTGCTGGCAACCGAGGGTCGCTATGTCGCGGGCCGCAAGGCAAAGGGCGATCTTCCCGAGGACGACATTGTCCCCCTCTATCGACACTGTATTTTTAACGACAATCCGGCCGCGCCCTCCATCGATACGCCACTTCACGCGTTCGTTCCCGCCAAAGCAGTCAGCCACATGCACAGCGATGCCGTGATCTCGATTGCGGCTTGCGAGGATGCTGAGCGCCTGATGCATGAAATCTATCAAGGCGAAATGGGCTATTTGCCATGGATGCGCCCGGGTCTGGAATTGGGCTTGATGCTGCGCGACTTGATCGAGGCGAATCCGGGCATCAATTCCGCTCTGATGGGCCAGCATGGATTCATCTGTTGGGCCGATTCGTGGGAAGAATGCTACGAACTGACGTTGCGCCTCATCAACAAGGCAGCCGAGTACATCGACCGAAATACGAAGGCACATCCCTTTGGCGAAGTAGTCCGTGAAAAGCAGGTGTCGGGTTCTGCGGATAAGCTCGTCGAGCTTCTGCCCTTGTTGCGCGGCAAGGTCGCTTTCAACGGGCAGCGACTGATCGGCAAGGTAGATCAAAGCAATCCGGTTCTGGAATACCTCTCGCGAGCCAAGTGCCACGATCTGGCGAAACTTGGAACGAGCTGCCCCGATCACTTCCTTCGTACCAAGATCCGTCCGCTGATTCTCGAAAATCTGAGTGAAGAGGGCATCGATCAGGCCTTGGCGGAATTCCGCGAAGGATACGCCGCCTACTATGCCCGTTGCCGGCACGCGGATTCCCCCGCGATGCGCAATCCCAATCCAAGCGTGGTCCTGCTACCCGGCATTGGGATGATCAGCTTTGGCAAGAACCCCACCGAGGCGCGGGTCACCGGTGAGTTCTATCGAAATGCAATCGAAGTGATGCGCGGTGCCGAGGCCGTTTCCAAGTACATCGCGCTCCCCGAGCAGGAGGCATTCAACATCGAATACTGGCTTCTGGAAGAGGCCAAGTTGAAGCGAATGCCGCCCGAGAAGGAGATGTCGCGCAAGATCGTGCTTCTGATCGGAGCGGGGCCCGGCATTGGGCAAGAAATCGCCAAGCGATTGCTGGACCAAGGCGCATGCCTCGTGGTGGCCGACCTTAATCAAACCCTCGTGGATGATGCGGTGGCCCACCTGCGAGGCGACTATGGCCGGGAAGCAGTCGAGGGTGTGGTCATGGACATCACGAATCGGGACACGGTGCGACAGGGTGTTGACAAAGCGGTACTGGCCTTTGGTGGATTGGATGTATTGGTCAACATTGCCGCCGTCTTTATCCCACCATCGCCCGACGGGAAGAACACGGACGATCAGTGGCGAAAGTCGCTGGAGATCAATGTTTTGGGCTCAAACATCGTTGCCGAGGAAGCGCAGCGAATCATGGCGAAGCAGGGGACGCCCGCGTCGATCGTGCTCTGCAGTTCTGCCAATGCGGTCGTCTCAAAGAAGGGAAGCCTGGCCTACGACACGAGCAAGGCCGCTCTGAACCATTTGGTTCGGGAACTTGCCGTTGAATTCGCACCGACGACTCGAGTCAATGCCGTCGCGCCCGCCACCGTCGTCGCTGGCTCGCAAATGTTCCCACGCGACCGCGTTATCGCCTCCCTCACCAAATATAAGATCGCGTTTGCGGAATCGGATACTGACGAGGTCCTCGTTCAAAAGCTGAGCGACTTCTATGCCCAGCGAACGCTCCTCAAACAGGCAGTGAGCCCGGGCAAGGTGGCAGATGCCGCCTATTTGCTTGCGAGCGACCGATTATCGCAAACGACGGGTCAAGTGCTCGCCGTGGATGCGGGGCTTGTCGAAGCGTTCTTGCGGTAGCGCTTCTCGCGTTCCTTGTCATGGATAACCGTAGGTTGAACCCTATGGTTATAATCGGAGACGCATTTAGGTAGGAACTATGTTGTCTGGTATTGCCTGTTTGATCAGCATCGCCTCCGCGTTTAGTCAGGGTCATGCCACTTGGTCGATCGACCCCAATGGGCCCTCGGTGACGGTCAGTCCGGCTCTCTATGGGATCTTCTTCGAGGAGATCAATTGCGCCGGCGATGGTGGTATCTATGCGGAAATGGTCCGCAATCGCGGATTTGAGGACTCAACGAAGCCGGACTACTGGGCAGTAAGACAAGGCTCGGGCCAAATCTCCATCGACAGGTCGGCGCCGCTCAGCTCCGCTTCGCCCAATGCGTTAAGAGTCGAGTGCAATTCGAGTATTTCAATCGAAAATGCAGGCTATTGGGGGTATTCGGTGAAGGCAGGCGAAGCCTTCGCATTCAGCGCTTGGGTGCGAGGCGACGGTGGAATACTCGATGTCAATCTCGTCGACCAACGTGGGCAATCTGTGGCCCAGTCAAAGTTGGATGTACCGAAGGGTGGCTGGCGTCAGGCCCGCACCGACATCAAAGCGAATCGAACAGCGTCGGCGGCAAAATTGGTGATCCGCTTCGACTCGAAGGGAACCCACATGATCGACATGGTCTCCCTCTTCCCGACAACCACCTGGAAGGCTCGCCCCAACGGACTTCGAGCCGATCTCATGGGGCTTCTCGATGAGATGGGTCCCGCTTTCGTGCGGTTTCCCGGTGGCTGCTGGGTCGAGGGCGATACGATGGCGCTCTCACAACGCTGGAAGCAGACGGTCGGTGACCTTCACGATAGGCGAACGCAGCCAAATATCTGGCGATACATGTCCACCAATGGACTCGGATATCACGAGTACCTCCAAATGTGCGAGGATTTGAACGCCGATCCCCTCTTCGTCATCAACTGCGGCATGTCGCATCGCGAGGTCATTCCCATGGACAAGATGAATGAGTTCGTTCAAGATGCCCTCGACGCGATCGAGTATGCGAACGGTCCGGTGACCAGCAAGTGGGGCGCGCTTCGAGCCAAGAACGGCCACCCCAAGCCGTTTGGCTTGAAATACATGGAGATCGGGAACGAGAATGGTGGTCCCGCCTACGAGGAGCGATACGGCCTGATGTACAGAGCGATCAAGGCCAAGTACCGGGAAATCGAGCTCATCGCTTGTGTATGGGGAGGCAATCCGCAGAGTTCGCCGGTGGACATTCTCGACGAACATTACTACAGCAACCCCGACTTCTTCGTCCAAAATGCCAACCGCTACGACAGCTACAAACGCACGGGACCGAAAGTCTATGTGGGTGAATATGCGGTTACTCAGGGCAATGGAAATGGCAATTTGAAAGGCGCCCTCGGGGAAGCCGCTTTCATGACCGGAATGGAACGGAATTCGGACATCGTTAAGATGTCCTCTTATGCACCGCTCTTTGCCAACGTGAACAACAAGGCGTGGAACCCGGATCTCATCTATTTCGATGGGGCGAAGGTTTGCGGGACGCCTTCCTACTACGTTCAGAAGATGTTTGCCAGGAACCGCGCCGACATTGCCCTGAAATCCAAGATTGAAAACGTGCCGATCGTCAGAAGGAATTTCCCTTCGGGCGGGATCGGGATTGGTACGTGGAACACCCAATCTGAATTCAAGGACATCGAGGTTGTCCAAAACGGCAAAGTTCTATTCAGAAGCGCAGACGGTACTGGCCTTCAGGTCGAGGCGGGTAATTGGATGAAGCGTGAAGGCGCATTCGCCCAAACCGGATCGGCGGCTCCCGCCCGGGCGTCCTTCGGCGACCCGAGTTGGCGTAACTACACATTGACGTTGAAAGCAAGGAAGGTTTCTGGAGCCGAGGGCTTCCTGGTGACGGTCGGCCGCAAGGACAAAGACAACTACCTGTGGTGGAATCTGGGCGGCTGGGGGAATCATGAGCACGGGATCGAATACGCCGTTGCCGGCGGAAAGACGATCATTGGCCGGCAATTGCCGGGAAGCATCGAGACAGGCCGTTGGTACGACCTGAAGATCGAGTACTTCGACGATACTATGAAGTGCTACCTCGATGGCAAGCTGGTTCAAAGTCAATCCCTCGAAGAGTTGACGCCCATCCATGGCGTCGCTGGATTCAACATGGCGAAGACCGAAGCGATTCTCAAGGCGGTCAACATCTCCGATGTGCCCCAAATCGTTCAGATCGACTTGTCAAAGACGGGATGGCCCGCGGTGGCTGGAACAGTCGAAACCTTGACCGGCAACAACATCGATGAGAACTCGCTGGCGAATCCGACCAAAGTAGTCCCCAAGACATCGGCGCTCGGACGACGGAACGTGCGATTCATGTTCACACTCCGCCCGCGATCCGTTTCGATCCTGCGGGTAAAACGGGCCTAGGGAACCATGAATCTACTACTCGCTGGGAGCCTTCTGGCCACATTTCACGCGGCCGCACCTGCTGAAGTCAAACTGGCCCACCTGAAGCCAGTATCGTTCACCGAGGTCAAGATCGCCGATAAGTTCTGGGCGCCTCGGCAAGAGACAAATCGGAAGGTCTCGATTCCGCATGTGATCGATGAACTCTACGAGACGCCGCGAATGGAGAATCTCATTCGGGCGGGCAAGCGTGAGAAAGGTGGATTCAAGGGTCTGATCTTCGACGATTCGGACGTTTATAAGGTCCTGGAATCTGCGGCCTACGCACTGGCAGAGAAGCCAGATCCGAAGCTAGAGAAACGGGTCGATGAGATGATCGCTATCCTCGCCAAGGCCCAGATGGCCGATGGATACCTGAATAGCTGGTACCAGCTGATGGCTCCCGATAAGCGATTCACGAACTTGGCCGATAATCACGAACTGTACTGCGCGGGCCATTTGTTCGAAGCCGCCGTCGCCCACTTCAAGGCCACGGGCAAGAAATCGCTTCTCAACGTGGCGACGAAGTACGCCGACCTCCTCGTTCGTACCTTCGGGAATGGCCCCGGTCAAAGAATGGGTTATGGTGGACATCCCGAGAGCGAGCTCGCGCTGTTCAAACTTGCGGATGCCACCGGGAATAAGGCGTACTTCAACCTGGCCAAGTTCTTCATCGATAACCGGGGCAGCCGGTTCTTCGCCGACGAGAAGCACATCCCCAAGGACAAGTTCGATGGCGTCTACTGGCTGGATGATGTGCCAGTTCGCGAACATCGGGAGATCAAAGGGCATGCCGTCCGCGCCGCCTATCTCTTTTCGGGGATCGCCGATCTCGCCAACGCCACGGACGATCCAGCATTGGTCAAAGCACTCGACCGAGTTTGGAAGAACACGGTATACAAGCGCGTCTTCGTCACCGGAGGTATCGGTCCCTCCGCGTCTAACGAAGGTTTCACCACCGACTATGATTTGCCGACGTTCAGCGCCTACCAGGAGTCATGCGCGAGCCTCGCGATGGTCTTTTGGAACCACCGAATGGGCCTCCTTCATGGCGACGGCAAATACTGGGATGAGGTCGAGCGATCGTTGTATAACAGCGCCCTTGCCGGGATCAATCTCAAGGGTGATAAGTTCTTCTACGTGAATCCTTTGGGAAGCTATGGAGGCCACCATCGGCAATCCTGGTTCAGCTGCGCCTGCTGTCCGCCCAACATCACGCGGACTTTGGCTTCGCTCGGCGGCTATGCGTATGCGAAGTCGGATGATGCCCTCTATGTGAATTTGTTCATTGCCGGTGAGGTGGAGACGCAGATCGGCAAGGAGAAAGCCAAAGTCCAGGTGGAGACCAACTACCCTTGGGACGGGAAACTTGTCCTTCGCCCCAGCCCCGGGACTTATCAGATTCATGTGCGAATCCCGAACTGGGTACGTCCGGCAATGGCGCTGCATGAAGACCCCAATGCGCCCGGCTATGCAACGTTCGTTGGCCCATGGAAACAGGGATCCAGAGTCGAAGTGAATTTCGGTATGCCCGTCAAGCGCGTTCTCGCGAACCCCGGTGCCAAGGAGATTGCGGGCCGAGCCGTTATCCAACGCGGCCCGCTGATTTACGCTCTGGAACAGGTCGACAACAAGGACAAAGTCTTGGATATGGTCCTGCCGCTCGATGCTGTCCTAACTCCAAAGTTTGAGGGGAGCCTCCTTGGTGGGGTCACCGTCTTGAACGGAAAGGCAATTCTGGCCCCGGAGGTCGACTGGCGGAACCAACTGTATGCCCAAGCGCCTTCGCAAGAGGTCCCGGTCACGGCGATTCCCTACTATACTTGGGATAACCGTGAGCCAGGCCCGATGGCGGTTTGGCTGCCCTATGCTCCTCCTTCGCCTCCTCCCGGAGGTCTTGAGCGGCTGGCAAGCGTGAAGCTCAGCTATCTTAGCGATATCAGCCGTCCCAATGCGATTAAAGACGGAAAGGAGATTGCGGGCTCGAATAAGCATCCTGGCGATCTTTGTCACTTCTGGCCGCACAAAGGAACCGACGAGTACGTTGAATACACCTGGGCCAAACCACAAACGATCAAGGGCACCAAGCTCTATTGGTTCGACGACACCGGTTTTGGCGAGTGCCGCCCGCCCGCGAAGTGGGAGATCCAGTACCTCGTCGGATCGACTTGGAAGCCAGTGTCTACCAACGACGTTTACTCGGTGAGCCTGGACAAGTGGATCGAAATCGACTTTCCGACCCTAAAGACGACCGGTCTGCGGCTCGTGATGAAACTCCAACCGAACTGGTCAGTCGGTATCCACGAATGGCAGGTCATCGAGGGTGAGGACGAAGATTGAGCAATCCGATTCTGCAACTTAGCGGAATCGTGAAGACGTTCCCAGGCATGGTCGCTCTGGACCAGGTGGACTTCACCGTTCAACCCGGCGAGGTCCATGCGCTGATGGGCGAAAACGGGGCGGGCAAAAGCACCCTCATCAAGGTGATGACCGGCGTCTATCCCGCTGACAAAGGCTCTATTCGGTTGGCTGGGCAGGAGATTTGCCCGACCTCGCCATCCGATGCGACCCGGCTCGGGATCAGCACGGTCTATCAGGAAGTCAATCTGGCGCCAAACCTCTCGGTTGCTGAGAACATCTGTCTCGGCCGCGAGCCCAAAGGTTGGTCGGGCATTCGCTGGCGCGAAGTGCGCAAGAGGGCTGATCAGGCACTGGCTCGACTCTCGGTCTCGATCGATACGGGCCGCGCCTTGGGAAGCTACTCGGTGGCGATTCAGCAAATGGCGGCCATTGCCCGCGCCCTCGACGTTCAGGCCAAGGTTCTGGTCCTCGACGAACCTACTTCGAGCCTCGACGCGGCCGAGGTTCAACAGCTCTTCGAGGCAATCAACCGTCTCAAGGCCGAGGGAATGGGCATCGTCTTTGTGACTCACTTCCTGGACCAGGTTTATGCCATCTCGGACTGGATGACCATTCTTCGAAACGGTCGAAAGGTCGCGGAAGGGGCAACGAAAGACATCACGCGAACGGACTTGGTAAAGCACATGATTGGGCGGGAGATGTCCTCGGATGAGGCTCATCCGAAGGCGCCGGAATCGTCAGCGCTCCAATCACCACCTCTACTGACGGCCCAAAGTCTCAACCGCAAAGGCGCGATCACGAACCTCGACGTCAGCATTGGCGCTGGTGAAGTCCTGGGATTGGCAGGACTTCTTGGATCAGGCCGGAGTGAATCGGTCCGGCTATTTTTTGGCTGTGACCGCCTCGATTCCGGAAAACTGGAAGTCGATGGCAAGGGAGTTCATGGTTGGAGTTCCTCAGATGCGATTCGCGCCGGTTTTGGCTATTGCCCGGAAGACCGGAAGACCTCGGGCATCGTGCCGGAGCTCAGCGTTCGGGAGAATATCGTGCTTGTCCTTCAGTCCCGACGGGGATGGCTGAGGTCGATCCCACGCAAGCGGCAAGCAGATTTGGCACAACGAATGGTTGCTCAGCTCAATATCGCCACCACCGATATCGAAAAGCCTGTCCAGTTCTTGAGTGGTGGCAACCAGCAAAAAGCTCTCCTGGCCCGATGGCTGCTGACGGAGCCGCGGCTTCTTCTCCTCGACGAACCGACCCGAGGCATCGACGTTGGCGCAAAGCAGGAGATTATGAACCTGGTCGAAGATCTGCGGGGGAAAGGAATGAGCTTCGTCTTCGTTTCATCCGAACTTGCCGAAGTCGTACGAACTTGCCGAAAGGTTGCGGTCCTGCGTGACCGACGAATGGTCGAAACGCTGACCGGCTCAGAAATCACTGAGGAACGGATCATGGCCACGATTGCCGAGGTGTCCCATTAGGCAGCGGCTTGGTGGCTTGGCTATTCCACTGATCGTCCTTGCCGCGATCCTGCTCTTCGACCTCTTCTTCACGCCCGGCTTCTTCAGCCTCGAGATTCGGGATGGCCGTTTGTATGGCAGCTTGATCGACGTTGTGAATCGGGCCGCTCCGGTCATGCTGCTCTCCGTCGGCATGACTTTGGTGATCGCCACCGGCGGCGTCGACTTGTCCGTGGGCGCGGTGATGGCGATCGTCGGGGCAACGTCCGCCTGTCTGATCGCCAAGCCCAGCGGCAGCATCCTAAGCGGGATTCCGGTGGGAACCTCGATCCCTGCGATTATCGCTGTCTCGCTCGGGGTCGCTCTGATCTGCGGACTGTTCAATGGCGTCTTGGTGAGTTTCTTCAGCTTCCAACCGATTGTAGCGACGCTGCTTTTGATGGTCGCAGGGCGTGGCCTCGCCCAGCTTCTGACCGATGGTCAGATCATCATCTTCACGAACCCGGGATTTGCATCGATGGGCTCCGGAGCCTGGTTTGGGATTCCGATTCCGATCTGGCTGGCGGTCGGGATGTTCGGTCTCATGGGATTGTTGAGTCGACGCACCAACCTTGGTCTCTTCGTCGAGGCGGTGGGAAGCAATCCCGTCGCCAGCCAACTCTCGGGGATCAACGCCCGAACGATCAAACTCGCGGTGTACGCCATCTGCGGAATCTGCGCCGGAATCGCAGGTCTGATCGGCACCGCCGATATCAAGGCCGCCGATGCCAACAACGCGGGGCTCTATCTGGAGTTGGACGCCATTCTCGCCGTCGCGATCGGAGGCACCTCGATGGCGGGCGGAAGATTTACCCTCGCCGGATCGCTCATTGGCGCGCTCCTCATGCAGACTCTGGCCACCACGATCTTCGCCCGAGGTATCACCCCCGAAGCAACCCTCGTGCTGAAGGCCCTCATCGTCGTGGGAGTCTGTCTCTTCCAATCGCCAAGATTCCAGGCAAGATTCCAACATAGGCAGGCGGGTGCCCAGGGATGAAGCGTCTGATTACCCGCGAGAGGCTTCCAATCTTGGCGACAAGCATTGTTTGCCTGGGCCTCTATCTCCTTTCCGGGTTCAATTTCGAGGGCTTCTTTTCCCTGAGAGTTGCGTTCAACTTTCTCACGGACAACGCCTTTCTCGGCATCATCGCCGTCGGCCTCACTTTTGTCATTCTCACCGGAGGGATCGATCTCTCGGTGGGCGCGATGGTTGGATTGTCGGGAATCCTCGTGGCATTCCTGGTGGATTCCAAGCACTGGAACCCTATCGCCGCGATGGCCATTGCCCTCGGCTGCGGAGCCGTACTGGGTTTGATGCATGGCTACCTTATCGCCAAGTTCGAGTTGGCGCCGTTCCTCGTGACTTTGGCCGGACTCTTCCTTTGCCGGGGTCTAGCCCTTTGGATCAGCAAAGCGTCCATTCAAATCAAGGATCCCCTGATGACCGACATGGCTTCGTTCCACGTGGGACTCCCCGGTGGGGCATCGCTGTCGCTGTCCTCGATCCTTTTTATCGCCGTCCTCCTGATCGCCATCTATGCCTCCCGCCAGACGACTTTCGGGCGGGCGGTGTTCGCGATCGGCGGAGGCAAGCAGTCGGCGGTGCTGATGGGCCTGCGCGTCCCCCAAACTCTGATCCTAGTCTATATGCTCTCAGGAGTCTGCTCCGCGCTGGGCGGGATCGTATTCGCAATCTACACTTCCTCTGGAAACGCGATCGGGGGAACGGGCATGGAACTGGACGCAATCGCGGCGGTGGTGGTAGGAGGCACCCTGCTGAGCGGTGGCTATGGCTCGATCCTCGGCACTTTCCTGGGCGTCCTGATCCTCGCGATCATCCAAACCGCAATTACGTTCCAGGGCACCCTCAGCTCCTGGTGGACGAAGATCGCCATCGGCACCCTGCTACTCATCTTCATGCTGATGCAGCGAGGGATCGTGAAAGCGACGGAGCGTACAACCGCCTAGCCCGCGAGGTTCGATGGCCCGGACTGGGCAAGCCAAGGGCGACTATCGCTTTTCGTAAAATGTGTCGCCCATGATCAGCAGATTTCCCGACTTGCCAAGGACGTTCACGGTGCGAGGAGCGTTCTTTGGCATCAGCATAATCAAGTGGCCATCCATCACGTAGGTTCCAGTGTTGAAGCCAGTAATTGCCCAATCTCCGTTGGAATGAGCCATTCCCGTCTCATAAGTCCCGTCGGCATTGAACTTGTAGTCAGCTCCCGGGCCCTTCCATTGGCCGACGATCGTCTGATTCGTCATTGGCAGAAGCGGGTGAAAACCAGCCCCGCCGATTTTGAACAGCTTGCCTGCACTATCGCTTCCGACGGTAAAGGGAGCTTTATTCTCGAATCCGTCATACCTTTCGACAATCTGACCGCCGGAAATCTCGAACGTCCCCACCCCGGTGTTTCCCTTCTGCGCCCGCTGCCCGGCGAGGTCGTAGATCATGCCGCCGCCCAACCTCGGGTTTGAGGCGCGGGTGCCGTCGGCCAGATAGATGTGGATAATCGCCTTGGTTCTCGTGGCAACCGGGTCGTAGGTGAACTTCCACCACAATCCCACCGGCTTGCCGTTGGAGATCGTCGGCGCGGGGATCGGTACTCCTCTGCCACTGGGCAACCAACCCACCGAACCAGGAAAGAGGTCAGGCGCGTTCCCGGTTGGGATCTTTCCACTGCCGGAGGCTGCGGCCGCACCGGTGTCTTCCGAAGGAGTCGACTTGAATCCCAGGTTGCCGATGAAGTCCACAATCTCCGCGCCGTACTTCTCCATGAGCGAGTCTTTGCCAATGAGCACGGTCACGAAGACGCATCGACTGCCTTTGCTGACTTGAGCATAGAGGCGCCCATGCTTGCCGAAGTCCTTGTGATCCAGCTTCAAGGTTTGGAGCAGGTAGGTCATTCCTGATCCTTCCCGAGTCTCCATCTTGCCCTCTTCCGAGACCTTGCCCCCGTCGTTGGCAAGCGCGATCGTGTCCGTGAACTGTTTGGCCCAGTTGGACCCGACGCTTGGCACCGAGCCCGTGATGATGATCGCCAACACCTCACCCTCCTTGAGAGCGTGGGGGGCAAAGATCTTGGCGTCGCCCTGTACGGCCTCATCCCAACCGGCAGGTTTCTTGTAGGTGACCCCCTTGAACTCTTGCGCGAAAACGCAAACGATCAGGGCGAGGGCAAGGAAACAGGCAGCGATGCGCATGGGCATATTATGGGGACTATCATCTCAGTTGACAAGCGATCAAGGATCACTCACCCATCCCCAACGTGGCAATCCCACCCGGGCCGAGTTCATGGTTCTCTGCGTAGGTGAACAGCTTCTCCCGCGCGTCCGAGATGTCCAAGTTGCGCATCGATAGCTGCCCGATGCGGTCCTCGGGCCCAAACTCCGACTCACCGCTTTCCATGCTCAGCTTTTCTGGGTGGTAGCCAAGCTTGGGGCCGGTCGTGTTCAAAATGGTGTAGTCGTCGCCGCGCCGCAGTTCCAGAGTGACCTCGCCCGTCACCAAGCAGCCGATCCACCGCTGCAAACTATCCCGAAGCATCAGGGCCTGGGGATCGAACCAGCGACCCTCGTACATCAGTCGGCCGAGTCGACGCCCCATCGTCCGGTAGTTCTCGATCGAGTTTTCGTTATGGATCGCGTTCACCAGCCGCTCATAGGCAATGAACAGCAAGGCCATGCCGGGAGCCTCGTAGATTCCCCGACTCTTTGCCTCGATGATCCGGTTCTCGATCTGGTCGCTCACCCCGAGTCCGTGGCGCCCCCCGATCTCGTTCGCCTTGTACACCAACGCCACCTGGTCCTCGAACGCCTCGCCGTCGATTGCGACCGGCCAGCCCTCTTGGAATGTCACCGTCACTTCCTCAGTCTCGATCGGCACCGAGGCGTCCCAGAATTTGGCGCACATGATCGGCTCCACGATGCGCAGACCCTGGCTGAGCTGCTCCAGATCTTTGGCCTCATGGGTGGCGCCCCAGATGTTGGCGTCGGTGGAATAGGCCTTCTCCTTGCGGTCGCGGTAGGGCAGGCTGCGCGCCTCCAGCCACTCGCTCATCTCCTTGCGACCGCCCAACTCGGTCACGAACTGCTTGTCCAGCCAAGGCTTGTAGATGCGCAGATCGGGGTTGGCGAGGAGCCCGTAGCGGTAGAAGCGCTCGATGTCGTTGCCCTTGTAGGTGCTGCCATCGCCCCAGATGGAGACGCCGTCCTCCGCCATCGCGCGGACCAGCATGGTACCGGTGACCGCTCGGCCGATCGGGGTGGTGTTGAAATAGGTTTTGCCCGCGCTGGAGATGTGGAAGGCGCCGCACTGGAGGGCGACAAGGCCCTCCCGCACCATCTCGGGGCGGCAGTCCACCAGCCGAGCCTTTTCCGCACCGTACTGGAGCGCGCGGTCGGGGACGGTTTCCACGTTCGCTTCGTCGTACTGGCCAAGGAGGCCGGTATAGCAGTAGGGGACGGCGCCCTTTTCGCGCATCCAGGCGACGGCGACGGAGGTGTCCAAGCCTCCTGAGAAGGCGATGCCGACGCGTTCGCCGATGGGTAGGTCAGAGAGGATTCGCGACATGGTGGGGAGGGTCTAGAGTACCCGCTGGGTACCTGATCGCCAATTTCAATCGTGTAACGCTTGTCGTTGGCCAGCCAGAACCGCCTGAGCATTAGCGCTCAGAGAGCAGATTCTGGGCCGAATGAATTCGGCGATCCCAGGGTGGCGGGAGATGGTGTTTTGAACCGGGTGGCCCTCGACCCGTTCTTTGCCCCGCCGACTCGCTGACGGTTTGGATAGAATTTCTCAAAGTCCCAACCACTGGCTTACCGAAATCTTCAGAGCCTGGGGTATCAATGAAGAACGGCGATGGGAAGGGCGCAGTTCTACACTTTTGTTTGCATTGAATTGCGTCAAGGGTTCCATTGGAGGTTGCCTACTGGACTCCAGAGCGGCGGAAAGATCATCGATGCCGCAAGATTCTTCTTCAAGGGCGCCGATCTGGTTCGTATCGAAGCGGGGAAACACCAGCGTCTCGTGCTCGCTTGCCCGGACCTAAGTCAGGCGATCCAGGGCATAGGGACCATTCGCCTGGAGGCGGTCAGCGCCCGGCGACCGTTGCCGCCATTTGGAATCGGACTGTCGTTTGGCACACTCAAAGAGCCGGGAGCGTTCGATCCCGGGACGGCGTCCATTACGGCGGAGTGGTTGGCAGGCGTCGCGCCGACGGGCGCGATTCTGACGTTGGAACGGGTGGCCCAAATCGCTGAGGATCTCGATCTCTTCCCCTTTGGGTTCGCGGACTATGGTGAGTTGTTCAATTTGAACCGGAGTCGGGTGGATTGCGTTCACGTACTCACGCATCCGCTTCTGCCCCTTGTCGCCCCGGTGGACGGGGAGGAGGAGCGTCGGCACAATTTGCCGCCCAACGACCGGTTCTTCATTGGCCGAGAGTCGGAACTCGAGGATCTGAGGGCCGCCTTCATGACGCACCGCGGTGTGGAAATTGTGGGGCCAAGCGGGTGTGGAAAGTCGGCGCTGATACGTCGACTGGCTTGGGA
>JADZBW010000127.1 GCA_020851885.1 Fimbriimonadaceae bacterium
CAAGTTCCAGAAAAAGACAGTTGAGGTGGCGGGGGTGGACATGGACGCCTCGTTCGGCCGGTAGTCCAAGGAAAACCAGACCCCGCCTGGATACGGATAACGCTACACTTCAGGCATGGGATCGGGCAATAGGAAGCGGCACCTCGTGTTCCTGGCGCACCTTTGGGTGTGTACGCCCTTTGCCCTGTTCTGGGTCGACGCGCCGGAGGTTCGTCGCAATCTCACCGATGCCGCCGCGCGAAATCTTTGGTCCTGTATTATCGGCGTCTTCATCTACCTTTCGCTCCGAACCTTCCTTGCATTCAAGAATCCTTCGTGGTTGAAGTGGGATTTCGTCTATCCCCCGATCGATGTGGCGATCGTCAGCATGTTCCTTTTCTTCGCCGACAGCAATCCGCTGAGCAATATCGCCTTGTTGTACTTTCTTCCGATCGCGGAGGCGGCGCAGACGCTGAATTGGCGGTGGGCGGCGTCCATTGCGGGCCTGACGGTGGCAGGGTCGGTTCTTGCCTCGCTGAGTACCCCGATCGAAGAATGGGCGCCGTTCAATATCGCTTTCCGATTCTTCTTCGTCGTTTTGATGAGCTCCCTGCTCACGGCATTGGCGAAGCAGGCGGCGGCGGTTCAGGCCCAGCTTCGGGTGGAGGCGGACCGAAACAGGCTCGCCATGGAGATGCACGACGGTCTCCAGGGCAGCTTGATTACGGCGGCAACCCAAATGGAATTGGCCCAGATGATAGCTGGCCAGGACCCGGAGCGGGCAGCCCAGATTGCGGGTGAGAGCCGACAAACCGTGCGGCAGGCGACCGATGAGCTTCGGTTCCTCGTCCAGCGGCTGCGGGCCCACGGATTGGTGGGCGGTTTCGAGCCAGCGCTGCGACAATACGCCAGCAATATCTGCGATCGGAACGATCTCGAACTGACGTTTGAAGTTGTTGGCGAAGCGGAGAGGCTGAATGCGGAGGCCGAGAATGCTCTGTTCCGAATCGCCCAGGAGGCTCTGAACAACATCTTGCGGCACGCCAAAGCCACGCAGGTCCGCATCCACCTGGATTTTCGTCCAGAGCGAGTTGAGATGGCGATCATCGATGACGGCGTCGGGATCGGCTCGCGGGCGGATCAAAGCTCGACCGACCATACCGGCCTCGACGGCATGAAGGTTCGTGCGGAGGAGATGGGCGGGCATCTCCAGATTCTCGGCAACCAGCCAAAAGGCACTCGAATTGAAGTCGGCATCCCCAGAAGGTAACCATGGAAAACAAGATACGCGTGATGATTGCGGAGGACGATTCGCTCCTTAGAAACACCCTTTCCGAGCTTCTTCGCTTGGACCAGGCCCTCAATTTGGTTTCGGCCGTGCCGAATGGGGAACAGGCGATCGCCGAGGCCCACATTTTGAAGCCCCAGGTGGTCTTGATGGACATTCAGATGCCGAAGCTGGACGGGATCTCCGCGACGCGGTTGCTCAAGGAGAAGATGCCGGAGGTCCAGGTGGTGATCCTGACCAAATTCGGCGACGACGAAAACGTGTTTGCCGCGATCAAGGCGGGGGCGATTGGCTACGTCCTCAAGGACGCCGGACTCGAAGAGATCAGGAGCGCGGTCAAGGCCGCCCATCATGGCGATGGCTCGATGTCGCCCGCGTTGGTGGCCCGGGTTTTGGGCGAATTCAACCGGATCAACAAGGCGGCAACCGAGACTCGGCAGGTCTTCCAGGAGCTTTCGCGGCGAGAAGTCGAGGTGCTTGAATGCATCTCGGCCGGGATGAAGAACGCGGGCATCGCGGACCGGCTATGCCTTTCGGAAAAGACGGTGAAGACCCATGTGACGTCGATTCTCAAGAAGCTGCAGGTGAACGACCGGACGGAAGCGGCGCTGCTGGCCCACAAGAAGGGCTTGACTTTGTCTTAGCCCACAGATTCCTTTCTCCCCATACCTAGGGAGAAGGGCCAGGGCCTCAATGGAAGTTTGTTGCAGGTCTGACCAGTCCCCAATAAGTTTCCAGTCTAGGAATAGAGAATTGGTTCCTCCTTCGTTGTCTTTTGCGAGTTCTGCCTGAAGCTCGCGGGGGTCAGTCCACCGAGTCCCAGGTGAGGCCGGTGGTGGTTGTAGTGGTCCTGGAAGTCGTCGAGGGCGGCCTGGCGATCGATGCGGTGAAGGCGCTGTTCCGAAAAAACGGTTTGCCGCTCCCGAGCCCGTCGCGGGAGCGAGGTTTCTGATGGAGCGGGAAGTGACGACCCGCTGGGCCTGCCAGATCACGGGAATCTCGACGGCGGCTTTGTACCGCGAGCTGGCACCGGATAGGGATGCCTCTCTCCGAGGTCGGCTGAGGAGCGTCTGGCGTCCCAACATGGGCTACCGGATGGCCCATGCGCTGGTGAGGCAGGAGTTCGCGCCTCTCAACGTCAAGAGAGTGCACCGGGTGTGGAAGGTACTCTCCAATCTCTTCGAGAACCGGGCCGCTCCCAAGTTCCTGCGAAGCGACAACGGCTCGGAGTTCATCTCCCGGAGCCCGGCCGTCTTCCTATCCCAGGCCGGAACCGAAAGCCGGTTCATCAAGCCGGGGTCTCCTTGGCAGAACGCCAAGATCGAGAGATTCAACGCCAGGCTGAGAGCCGAACTCCTCAACGCGGAGGTCTTCTCGAACCTTGCGGATGCTCAGCTCAAACTCACACTCTGGAGGCGCTTCTACAACGAAGAGCGTCCCCACTCGTCACTCGGCTACCTCGCCCCCGCGAGCTATGCCCAGACCTTTCAGGAAACTACAATGCCCGAGAAACCTCCACATTTATGAGTGATCCTCAAAAGGGGAGCAGGTCAGAGAGACTCGATCTTCAAGTTGGAACTCTGAATCACCCAAAATCAGTGAGAGTTCGCAGAGCGAAAAGAAGACTGTGACATCACCTGCCAATCATTCCAGGTCAGACATTAGCAAGAACTTCCTTGACCAAAATGGAGCCAGCAAGTCTCCCTAACCTGGTCAGTATCAAGGGCAGAGTTCAACAAACTCCTCTAGCACGCCACCATTGGGACTGAGTTGCGGAGGTTGGTTCATTGTCCTTTGCTTTTTTTGCCTCAGCCTGGCTGTGCCCTGCCTCTTTCCCCTCAACTTCGTGGTCATTGGAATTGCATCAAGGATGCGAGACGATTTTTGAGGTAGCACGGCTTGGCGATGGTCATCACAATGCTGCAACTTGGAGGTCCCCGATGCTCTGGTCTGCCCCCCATTTCTGGACGTTTAAGTGAGTTAGCCAGCCTTCTTTTCCATGTGTTCGTAGAACTCCATTTCTGCTTGCGCGGGGTCAAATACCCGG
>JADZBW010000128.1 GCA_020851885.1 Fimbriimonadaceae bacterium
GCTGAAATCCAATCCCAAGGACCTGCTGCAGTCGATCGACAAGCACCTCGAAGCCCAGCGTGATCTCAAACAGAAGTTGGAGAAAGCCCGATCTCAGGGAGCGGTCCAGGCCGAATCGACCACGATCGACGTCGAAGGGGTGGAACTGGCGATCACAAACCTCGGGGTGGGTGAGGCTCAAGAGGCTTCTCAAGCGGCGGATCGCCTCGTCGAAGGCAAGCCGCTTCGCGTGGCGGTGGTCGCGGTCGCCCAAGAGGCCAAAGCAATGTTTGTCGCCAAGGCCGGTCCCGATGCGGTCAAGAAAGGTGCCCATGCCGGGAACCTGGTTAAAGAGCTGGCCCGGATCACCGGCGGCGGCGGCGGCGGCCGTCCCGACTTCGCCACCGCGGGCGGCAAAGACGCTTCCAAGATCGCCGAGGCCCTCGCTGCGGTGGAAGGCGTCCTGCGAGCGTCGGTTAAGTAGGAAACAGTTGGGTGAGGATTGGAAGCTCGTCCTCCGTCCGTAATGCGTAAGCCGAGACCGTGAATCGCGAATCGTAAGTCGCAAATCGTAAACCGACTGCCGAAAACCGAGCACCGAAAGCCCAAACGATCGATCGAAGGCTAAGCACCACCGGGACGGTCGTGGACACCCAAGCCACGAACGAAACACAAACTAGAAGGCCGCGCCGACCAAAGTCGGCGCGGCCTGAACGTTAACAGACGACGTCCCGATTACTTGGGAGCTTCTGTACCGGTGGTACCGGCAGCGGGAGTGGTCCCACCATCGGCGGCGGGCTCTTCAGCCTTGCTGCAGCCAATCATGGCGCCAAGAATCGAAACGACCATCAAAATCGCGAAAATCTTCTTCATATACACCTCCTAGTCTCCCCGAACTCGTTGGTACGAGCCCAGGTGCAAACGGTTGAGCCATTTACGCTTCCGTTTATACCACTTGTAGAGACGGAGCGGATGTACCGATTGCGCCTTGATTATAGTCCAGGATCTTTTTGGACGCAAGCAATTTGACGGGGAGGTAGGTCTAGCGGCATTTTTGCCGACGTGGGTAACCTAGCCCGCAATCGTGAAACCAGTGTCCTTGCCCACGACGATGAGCCTGGCGCGCCGCGCCGCCCGTCGTGCTGCCCGCCCCCGTATTTAGGGGTTCCGGCCACCCACGGCAAAGACGCTTCCCGCCGGCACCCCCACATTCGATCCCTCTCGCAGCGACGCGCCGGACCCGCCTTCCCCCACCTACCATGTTGAAGTACGACACCATCAAATCGACCGACGAGCAGTTCGTCATGCAGACGTACAAGCGCCTCCCCGCCCTCTTCGTCCAGGGCGCAGGCTGCACACTCTGGGACAACCGCGGCAACGAGTATCTGGACATGCTCGCTGGAATCGCCGTTTGCAACCTAGGCCACTGCCATCCTGCCGTCGTCAGCGCCATCACCCGCCAAGCCCAGCAGTTGATCCACGTCTCCAACTTCGGACTCACCGCCCCTCAAGCACAACTGGCCAAGCGGCTCTGCGAGATCAGCGGGATGGATAAGGCGTTCTTCGTGATGTGCGGAGCCTCCGCGAATGAGACCGCCCTCAAGATCGCCAAGAAGCATGGACTTGCCAAGCGGCCCGACGGCGATTACGAGATCATCACCCTCCACCGGTCCTTTCACGGCCGAACTCTGGGCGCCCTGAGCGCCACCGGCCAACGCAAATACCAGCGGCCATTCGAGCCGTTGATTCCTGGGTTCAAGCATGTGGAGGCGAACGACATCCCCGCCCTCAAGGAAGCGGTTGGCCACAAGACGGCCGCCATCGTCCTCGAGCCGATTCAAGGCGAAGGCGGCGTGCTTCCCCTCACCACCGAGTTCTTAAAGACCGCCCGCGAACTCTGCGATGAATACGGCGCTTTCCTTGTTCTCGATGAGGTCCAAACGGGAATTGGTCGCACCGGAGAGTGGTTTTGCTACCAAATCCACGAGGTCGTGCCCGACGTCCTCTGCCTGGCCAAGGGGCTCGGCGGCGGCGTCCCAATCGGGGTCTGCCTTGCCAAGGGCAAAGCGGCGGACGTTCTCGAGGCTGGAGACCACGGCGCCACCTTCGGCGGCAATCCGCTCTCATGCGCCGCCGGACTGGCCGTTCTCGATGCCGTCGAGCACTACGATTTGCGACAAAACGCAAAGTCGGTGGGGGCTTACCTTGTCGAGAGCCTCAGGGCCCTTGGCGGCCCGATCAAGACGGTGCGCGGTTACGGCCTGATGATCGGAGCCATTCTCGACGAGCCAATCGCTCGCGAGATCGTTGCCAAGGCCTTCGACAAGCGTCTCATCATCAACGCCACCGACGAGTACAGCCTGAGGTTCGTCCCGCCGTTGATCATGACCCACGCTCAGGTCGATCACGCGATCGCGATCATCGCGGATGTCATGGGGCTCAAGGCACCGGCGATGGCCGTTCAGGCAAGCCATCCGACTCCGGCCAAGCCTGCCTACCACGACATCCTATCGATCGACGACCTCTCGAACGGGCAATTGGAAGAGGTTCTCGACCTCGCGAGTTTCCTCAAGCAGCGGCGCAAACTGGCTCCTTCGGTCATCACGCCGATCGAAGGGCGTTCGGTGGCGCTGGTCTTCGAGAAACCATCGCTGCGAACCCGCGTCTCCTTTGAAACCGCGATTCGCGAACTTGGAGGGCATCCGATCTACCTCAGCAAGGCAGATATCGGCATGAACTCGCGCGAGTCCGCACGCGATATCGCAAGCAACCTGGCTCGATGGTGCAACATGATCGTCGCCCGCCTGTATTGGCAAAAAGACCTCCAATTGCTGGCGGAGGTTGCGGACGTGCCGGTGGTCAATGCGCTCACCGAAATGGAGCACCCTTGCCAAGCCCTCGCGGATATGCAGACGATTCAAGAGAACTTCGGCCAAGACAAGGTGAAAATCACCTACGTCGGGGACGGGAATAACGTTTCCCGGTCGCTGGCCAAGGTGGCAACCCGCTTGGGTTATCCGATGACGATATGTGGTCCAGCGAATTTCCGTCTGGAAGATATGCCGGGCCTGACTCAAACGGACGACCTCGAAGAGGGTCTCTCCGACGCCCAGGTGGTCTATACCGACGTTTGGATCTCGATGGGAGACGAGCACGAACAGGAGCACCGCTTGAAGGTGTTCGACGCCTATCAGGTCGATGCTCGCGTCATGGAAATGGCGGCGAAGGAGTCCATTTTCCTGCACTGCCTGCCCGCTCGCCGGGGCTATGAGGTCACGGACGAAGTGATCGACGGAAAGCAAAGCCGAATCGTGGATCAGGCCGAGAACCGTCTGCACGCGCAAAAGGCATTGCTGCAACTGATCTTGGGCCTATAGCAAGGGCTACATTTGGCGTTGAGAGTAGGTCTTGTCTGCCCAACAAGACCCACTCTAACTTACAACATGCCTATACTTGCGCCTTTTCAGCGACCGTCGAGGAAACAACGGCCTTTGCAGAACCGCTCTTGAGCAGATCTCGGATTTCGGTTAGCAGCACTTCTTCATTGGATGGGGCTGCCGGGGCCGCCGCCTCCTGTTTGCGGAAGCGGTTGACCGCCTTCACCACCAGGAACAATGCGAACGCCACGATCGCGAAGTTGATGAGCGCATTGATAAACAGGCCATAGTTGACCGCAACGCCATTCACGGTAAAGGCACGACCCTTGAAGTCGACTCCTCCCGTGATCACACCGATCAACGGGGTGAAGATATCGGCGACAAGGCTGGCGATCACTGCGCCGAACGCAGCACCCAGAACCACGGCGATCGCGAGGTCGAGCATATTGCCCTTGATCGCAAATTCCCTAAACTCTTTCAACATAGAAACTCCCTTTGGGCATCCGGAACCCGCGCGGCATCACCGCGCTTCGTTACATGTTATTCAAGGACGTGCCCCAATGCCAAATCAAGGCAAGAAACTCGGCAAGTAAACTGGGGTATGGATGCCGCCAAGCTCCGAATTGCCGAAATCTTCACCAGTGTTCAAGGCGAAGGGCAGTGGGTAGGCATCCCCAGCGTATTCGTTCGGGTAAGCGGTTGTAACCTCCGTTGCGTCTGGTGCGACACGCCCTACGCCAGTTGGAACCCAGAAGGTCCGACGCTCACCGTCTCAGACATCCTCCGCGAGGTCGCCCGTTTTCCCGCACGGTATGTCGTGCTGACGGGAGGCGAGCCGATGCTCTTCGAACCGATCGTCGAGCTCGCGAAGGCGCTTCATGCCGAAGGCAAAGTCATCACAATCGAGACGGCGGGCACCGTTTATCGAGACCTTCCCTGCGATCTGATGTCGATCAGTCCCAAGCTGGCAAATTCGACCCCGCCCCCCGACTCGAACTGGAATGACCGGCACGAGGCGACCCGTTTGCATCGTGAGCCTCTACGGAAGCTCATGTCCCAATTCGACTGCCAGCTCAAGTTCGTCGTAAACCCAGAAACGGGCGACGACGTCGCGGAGATCGAAGCACTGCTGGCCGAATTACCGCCGATCGATCCATCGAGGATCCTATTGATGGCAGAAGGGACCGAATCGGCCACTCTTCATCGCCGCATGGGGCTCCTCGTTCCGGCTTGCATGAAGCGCAACTGGCGGCTGACTCCGCGCTTGCATGTGGACCTCTTTGGGAATGCAAGGGGCACCTGACCGGTATCCTGAGCCATGCGCCGAAATTGGCTCATCATCACCTTGCTTCTCGCGATCGGCTTCTGCAGCGTCCTGATCCCACTTTTGGTGTTCAGCAGGGTCGATAAGGAGCGCGTCCAGGTCATGGGCCACTGGACGGGCGGCTTCTACTCGGACGGCGCCCAGATGCTGCGAGGCTACCTTCAGCTGTACCGGACCGGTGATAAGTTCAAAATGCGCCTCGCGAGCAAGGATCAAGCTATGGACTTCGAAGGAACTTGGAAGATCCAGAAGAAGCGGGTCGAACTCACCGTTAGCTTGGTCGACTTCGAGAATCCCACCGAGGA
>JADZBW010000129.1 GCA_020851885.1 Fimbriimonadaceae bacterium
CATACGACGTTCCATGCTCGGACAACCTCTTGAAACAGTTCGGAGATAGTTACCGCACGGTTCGCAACACCCTGCGGTTCCTGCTCGGCAATCTGAGCGACTTCCAGGCCGATTGGAGTAGCGGTTACCGATGCAATGGCGGCGCCGAGGCGCTTCTGGAACTCGACGAGTGGTTGGTGGAGCAAGTGGACCTGCTCGTCGCCGACTGCGTTGAAAAATATGAACGCTACGACTTCGGTGGAGTGATCACCGCCGTCCACAATTTCTGCGCCGTAGAGCTTTCCCGATTCTATTTGGACGCCATCAAGGACCGCATGTACTGCGACGGTCGAAACTGGCCCTCTCGACGATCCGGGCAAGTGGCCTGTCACTACGCTTTGGTCCGGTTGGTGAAGTTGGTCGCGCCCATCTTGGTGCATACCGCCGAAGAGACCTGGCAGCGAATCCCAGGAGCCTCGGGATCCGTTCACACGGCTTACTTCGATTCTCCAACCGCCGATCGCATGGCGGAGATCGAGGGCAGTCCGCTGCAAACACGATTTGCCGCCTTGCTCGGTGAACGGGCCGATGCCTTTGCCGCTTTCGAACCGTGGAAGACAGAGAATGGCGTCAAAGACAGCCAGGACGTGATCCTGAGCCTTTCGGCGGATGCGGAAACTCTATCCATGCTCAAATCGTTCGATCCACCAGAGTTGGCGAATCTATTCAAGATGAGTTGGGTTGAGCTGAAGGATGGAGAGCCGGGCATCGAATTCCGCAAGAGTGAGTTTGAGAAGTGCGAGCGATCGAGACTTCGGCGTCCCGACGTGAAGCAAATCACGATCGATGGTGAGGAGCATTGGTTAACGGCAAGAGACCGCCGGGCGGTGGGTATTGAGTAAGAGAACCCTATTCTGGGTCCTCTTCATCGGACTCTTGATCCTCGATCAAGCGGTTAAGTTCTGGGCCCGTGGAGCCGTGGACCACCGCGAGGGCGCTTCCATTCTCGCGCTTTGGCCCAACGTGTTTGAACTGACGCTCGTCTTCAACCGAGGGATCGCTTTTGGTCAATTGCAGGGCTATGGCGTACTCTTGACGCCGATCGCGCTCCTCATCGCCGGATGCTCCATTTGGTATTCGGCCAAGCACCCGACAACTCCAAGGATCAACCACGTGATCGCCGCTTTGTTCGCAGCGGGGGCACTTGGCAATCTCTACGACCGGCTCTTTCTTGGAAAGGTCACCGATATGTTCGACTTCCGGTTGATTCGGTTTCCCGTATTCAACGTTGCCGACGCGTGCATCACCATTTCCGGCGTCTTGATGGTCCTCCTATGGATTCGGGAGGCAATCGAGGAGCGTAGACAGCCGAGCGGCTCCAGCCCCGAAACGAATTCGATCTAGTCGATCGGCATCGACCCAATAGGCCTAGGCGCGCAACCAAAATTGGCAACCTGCGTTAACCTGAATACTATGCGACCGCGCCCGATCGTCCCTCCCGGAAAAGCCGGACTTTTGCTCATCGCCGTGGCCACCGTGCCTCTGATCCTCGGCCGATGCAAGCCGTTCGCCAAGCGCGTTGGCTCGAAGCTGGTGGAGTGGGGCGAGAAACTCCAAAAAGAAGACAAGGAAGCTGCCGAAGTACCCACCAATTCTAGCGCGCAAGAAGCAGAAGTGGACGCCGCGAGAACATCCCCATCAGCCTCGATTGAAGAAGCAAACAAGCCTATTGCCCCAAGGACCCCCGCGAAAAAGACACCCTCCAAGGCAAAGCCGGCGACGACCAAAAAGTCCGTGGGCAATTCAAAGTCTGGAGCGGGCAGTAAGGTGAAAAAAGCCTCGGCGAAACCCAAGACGTAGTCCTCGCCCCTACCGAGCGTTGGCGAGCCTGAAGCGGCATTGAACTCCCATCGAGCCCTGGCGAAGGTGGGATCATCCTCGTCCACCGTCCACCGTCCACCGTCCAGCAAAAAGTCTGAATAGCGGTCAAACTAGGATATGGCGCTTTGGGGCTTAACCTTCGACCAGGTCTTAGCTCTTGCCGGCATCCTGCTCCTTGGAAGCGTGCTAGCAAGCAAAGCGTCCGCACGACTTGGAATTCCTGCGCTCCTGCTCTTTATCTTGCTTGGAATGCTGGCAGGCACGGATGGACCGGGCGGCCTCTTCTTCGAGGATTACCGATTTGCCCAGCAACTGGGTTCAGTTGCCCTCGCATTTATCATCTTCTCCGGCGGCCTGGATACTCAATGGGAGTCCGTCCGCCCTCTCCTCTGGCGTGGCCTTTCGCTGTCGATCGTCGGGGTGGGAATCACTTGCGGCCTGGTCGCCGCTTTCGCGGTCGGGTTCCTTGGTTTCACTCCAATGGAGGGATTGCTGCTCGGCGCGATCGTTTCCTCTACCGACGCGGCCGCCGTCTTCAGCGTCCTCCGAGCCCGGTCGATCAATCTTCGGCGTCGGCTGATCCCCCTGTTGGAACTTGAATCGGGCTCCAATGATCCCATGGCCGTCTTTCTCACGATCACGTTTATCGAGATCCTGAAGCATCCCGACGTCTCCTCCACGTCATTGGCCGGTTCTTTCTTGCTTCAAATGCCGCTTGGGCTCGCCTTTGGCTGGATGACGGGGAGATTGGCCCGTTGGCTGATGGCCCATCTCAGGCTCGAATACGACGGCCTGTATCCTGCAATCTCCATCTCGATGGTGCTCCTGACCTTCGGAGGCTCGCACGCCGTTGGTGGAAACGGCTACTTGGCCGTTTATGTCTCGGGGCTGGTGCTGGGCAAGACGAACTTCCTCCATCGCATGAGCCTCATCCAATTCCACGATGGTCTCGCATGGCTCATGCAGATCGCGATGTTCATCACCCTTGGACTCCTGTCCTATCCAAGCAAGCTCATGCCGGTCGCCGGAGTCGGGCTCCTGTTGGCATCCTTCCTGGTGTTTCTGGCGCGGCCATTCGCCGTTTATGTCGCGCTGCTGTTCACCAAGATGCGCAGGCGGGAACGCCTCTTTATCGCATGGGGAGGCCTCCGAGGCGCGGTACCGATCATCCTCGCCACGTTCCCGCTTCTCGCGAACATTCCCCGGGCGGAAACGATGTTTCACCTCGTGTTCTTCGTTGTCCTGGTCTCCCTGTTGCTTCAAAGCACGACTTTGCCATTGGTAGCTCGCTGGCTTGGGGTCGTTGTACCGCCATCGCAACGCAGCTTCCTGCCAAAAGCCGGATCGGACCTGGTTGAAATCACGGTAGAGCCCGGTTCTCGAGCGGACGGCCAAATGGTTGTGAACCTCGGCCTTCCCCATACCGCGCTGCTCGTCCTGCTTCGTCGCAATGACAGCAGCTATGTGCCTCGGGGATCGACGGTCATCCAGGCAGGCGATCTGATTACCCTTGCGACGAGAAAGCAGGACGGCGCCGAGCTTCAGAAGGTCTTCTTGAGCTGATCAACCTTCCTTATCCTCGTACTGCACTTTGAGCGCATTCACGACCGCGGCGTCGGCAAGGGTCGTGGTGTCGCCCAGTGCACGTCCTTCGGCAACATCCCTTAAAAGCCTTCGCATGATTTTGCCGGATCGCGTTTTGGGCAAGTCGGCACACAGGAAGATATCGTCCGGCCGGGCAAGGGCGCCAATTTTCCCAGCAACGTGGGCCTTAAGCTCATCGACCAGGTCTTCGCCCGCATGATCTTGCTTGAGGATCACGAAAGCCGAAATGGCCTGTCCTTTGAGGTCGTGCGTTTTTCCGATCACCGCTGCTTCCGCAACCGCATGGTGATCGACGAGCGCACTCTCAACTTCCATCGTGCTGATATTGTGTCCGGCGACGAGCATGATGTCATCGACCCGACCCAGCAGCCAGAAACAGCCATCCTCGTCGACCTTGGCGCCATCGCCAGGGAAGTAATACTCCTCGAACCGGGTCCAGTAGGTCTTCTTATAGCGGTCGGGATCGCCGTAGATGCCCCGGGTCATTGCGGGCCAAGGATGCTTGATCGCCAAGATGCCGCCAACCGGCGGCCTTGCGTGAGGGGCTTCACCCGATTTGCCAGGGTTTTGGAACTCGGCGTAGACCTCCTTTCCATCTTCATTCATGATCGCGGCAAGGATGCCGGGAAGTGGGTGCGTCGCGGAGCCAGGCTTCGTCGTGGTGATTCCCGGAAGCGGTGAGATCATGATGGCTCCGGTTTCCGTTTGCCACCAGGTATCCACGATGGGACATCGACTCTTGCCGATCGTCTCGTGATACCAAATCCAGGCTTCGGGATTGATTGGCTCGCCAACCGAACCCAAAAGCCTCAGGGATGAGAGGTCACAGCGATCGGGGTATTCGGTTCCCCACTTCATGAAGGCACGAATTGCCGTAGGCGCGGTGTAGAGGATCGTGACCCTATGCCGCTCGATAATGCGCCAGAACCGGTCCTTGTCTGGGGAATCCGGGGCGCCTTCGTACATTACGACCGTCGCACCGTTCGCAAGCGGTCCATAGACTAAGTAGCTGTGGCCAGTGACCCATCCACAATCGGCCGTACACCAATAGACGTCACCTTCATTCAAGTCGAACACCCACTTGGTGGTGGCGGCGGTTTGGGTCATGTATCCGCCGGTGGTGTGGACGATTCCCTTCGGCTTGCCTGTTGAACCACTGGTATAGAGGATATACAGAAGGTCCTCGCTGTCCATGGGCTCGCAAGGGCACTCCGATGACTGGTTGGGGACAATGTCGTTCCACCAAACGAACCGTTCCGAATGGCCGAGGATCTGATATCCGCCAATGCGATCCAAAACGAGGATCTTGTCCACGGACGGACAGCCGATTGCAAGGGCATCTTCGGTGATCTTGAGCAGCGGTACGACATTCCCACGGCGATAGCCACCGTCGGCAGTGACGATCACCTTGGCCTGAGCGTCGTTGGTCCGCTCGGCGAGAGAGTCGGCGCTGAAACCTCCGAAAACGACGCTGTGAGCCGCCCCTATCCTCGCGCAAGCGAGCATGGTCATCGCCAATTCAGGGACCATGGGCAAGTAGATACTTACGCGGTCACCCTTGCCTACGCCGAGCGCTTTCAGGGCGTTGGCAATCTTCGAGACCTCAGCCTTTAAGTCCCGATAGGTGATCCGCCTGACTTCGCCCGGCTCTCCTTCCCAAACGATAGCGATCTTGTCTGCCCGAGGTCCATCGGCATGTCGATCCACGCAATTGTGACAAGCGTTCAGTTTTCCCCCGACAAACCACTTCGCGAACGGGCGATCCCATTCCATGCCCGTATGCCACTTCTCTATCCAGTCGAGAGCCAGAGCCTCTTTTTCCCAAAAGGAGACAGGATCAGCGGCTGCCGTCGCATAAATCGACTCGTCGTGCAGGTGTGCATGGGAACGAAAAGCATCGAATGGAGGGAAGTGGCGGTTTTCGTCGAGAAGGGTTTCGAGAGTTTCGGACAACGGGGACCTCCGGCAGGAATAGTTCTGAAGTTTAACCCCAACACAAGGAGATTCGCGGCAAGGTGCTACTCTATTGGTTGATCCATGACACTCCATGTGGACTTCGACCAGTTCGCGGCGACGGTGAAACGGCTCATTGCCGAGCCGTTGGTTTTTGTCGCGAGACGAGATCACCGAACCTGCATCACGGCTTCTGATCCGGCCAAGCAGATGTTGATCTTTTCGCAAACCAAGCTATCCATCGAAGATGCCGAAGGTGTCTTGCAGAAAGATGGAATGGAAGTCCGTCATGGATACTGGACCGAAGGAGAGCCTTGCGATCCTCGCGAAGACGGACACCACGTCCATGTCGCAGCCGTGAGCTATCGAAGTGGGGAGGATATGCCGGGAATTTGGGTCGACGCCTATTCAGATCTCCCCTCGACGGCAATGGTGCTCAAGGCGCTCTTTGACGAATTCAAAGAGACGGGCGAAGTCGGTGATCTTCCTTTCGAGGAGTTTGTCAGGATCGCCAATCCCAACGTTGTGATCGTTTCACCCGTAGAGCTTGAGCGCTTCCTCGAATCCAAGGAAAACAATTGCCCGTAAGGCGGCCTAGGATTACTCGAAAAGGCTGGCCGCGAACTGATCCGGCTTGAAGTCGCGCAAGTCTTCGACCTTTTCTCCCGTACCAATGAGCTTCACGGGGACCTTCAGTCGATCATAGACCCCAATCAGCGCTCCACCTCGGGCCGTGCCGTCCAGCTTCGTGAGGACCAGTCCGGTGACGCCGGCGGTCTTTGTGAACTCTTCAGCCTGCCGAATCGCGTTTTGCCCTGTGTTCGCGTCCAGAACAAGCAACACCTCGTCGGGCTTTCTGCCGAGGGCTTTCTCAGAAACTCGGGAGACTTTCTGAAGTTCGCCCATCAAATTCTCTTTACTATGTTGGCGACCCGCGGTGTCTGCCAACACAAACTGGATGCCCCGAGCTTTTGCCGCCGTTATGGCATCGAAGATCACCGCGCTCGAATCAGAACCGGGCTTGTTTCGCACGATTTCCACCCCAACTCGGCGAGCCCAAACCTCCAATTGCTCGATCGCGGCTGCTCGAAACGTGTCGCCAGCGGCCAACAGTACGGTGAATCCTCTTCTCTTGAGCAGGTGGGCAACCTTGGCGATCGTCGTGGTCTTGCCGACTCCATTCACACCGACAAAGAGAAAGACGGTGGGGGCCTCATCGCTCACAATGAGACCCGCCGGCCCCTGCTGACGAAACCGATCGGCAATCGCCTTCTGAAGTCGCATCTTCATGCCCGTCGGATCGGTGATCTTCTCATCGCGGACGGCGGAGCGCAACTCTTGCAGGATGCTCGTTGCGGTAACCACGTGGGTATCGGCTTCCAATAGAGCCTGCTCCAATTCATCATAGAATTGGTCGTCGATCACGCCTCGACCCATCATTCGGTCGAAGGACTGCATCAGGCGCTTGAACATGAGCCCTTAGGGTGGCATATTTGCCCGTTCGACTGCGGACTTCCATCGCCGCCAAGAGGCGCTTTGGATGACCTTGGCGGCCAAATCTTCAGGAAGATTGGGGCGTGCGAAATCCGTGTGAACCTGCCGCCGCATCAGTTCCCTCTTGCGAAGGGCGACTGGTTTGAACTGAACGGCTTGCCAAACCTCGTACCACCAGAGTACGGACCAGATGTTCTGGCTACGAAAGGCTTTCGCGATCTGGAGCTTCAATGCTTGCTCGCTCGGTGTCAGGGGGCGAATTTCGGCTCCCGACATTTCGGCGAACGTATTGATCTTCTGAAGTCTCGTGACATAGCTGTGATATAGAGGGATCTCGAGTACCGGACCATCGAACGTTTGGTTGACGAGGAAGTTCGTCGCATCGTGATCCAAGTGCCCTTGCTCGAAGGCGCCGCAACACACTCGGTCCGGTTTGACGCGCTCCATCAGCAGCCTGAACTTCGGCAGCAACCCTTCCATCTCTTCGCAGACCGAGCCATCGGTCGCTCCCATAAACGTCAGATTCGAATCCGGAACTCCCAATATAGTGGATACTATACGAGCTTCGGCTTCCCTCACGGGCGGGCTATGAGTCCAGTTGATGTAGACCTCCGCACCGATCGAGGTAAGGTGCTTGATCCACGCGCAGATCGAAATCTCATCGTCCGGATGCGTCATGCAAAACAGCCATCGCAAAGACGAATTGGAGTCGAAAACGGTCATTCGCCAGCCAATCTCCGCAGGATCCCGGTGGTCGAGTGACCTTGAAGGAAGGGGATGATTCTGACGGTGCCACCGTAGCTATGGACCAAAGCCGTCTCTGGAAGATCCTCCGCTCGGTAATCCCCACCCTTGACATGGACCTCCGGCCGGAGTTCGGCGATCAGGGTTTCGGGCGTATCCTCGTCGAACAGGACGGCGCCGTCTACTGCCCTGAGGGCTTCCAGGACGGCGATACGGTCTTCGGCCTGATTGATTGGACGTCCTGGACCCTTCTGTAGACGGCGCACAGAATCGTCGCTGTTCACTCCAACGATGAGCAAATCGCCAAGCTTTCTCGCTTCAGCGAGATACTGAACGTGCCCGGCATGGAGCAGGTCGAAGACGCCGTTGGTAAAGACCAACCGACGCCCATCCCTCAAGTTCAAGGCTTGCTCAATGGTCATTTACGGCTTCCTCAAGGGTCTCAGCGACCGAGTCGACATCGATGGATCTCAAGCTCATGGGATTGTACAGGCATCGCTCGATCTGGCCATAGGGGCACGATCGGATCGGTTTGGTGATGGAGTAGAGGCCGATGGCCGGAATACCGACCGCCGCCGCCATGTGGGTGCTGCCGGTGTCTCCACCCACATGGGCCCGGGCGAGGCTCAAAAGAGCGACCAACTCCTCGATGTTGGTCTGTCCGATAAGGTTGTGCGGCTTCGACTTGGCGCTGGATTCAATTTCCCTACCAACGGCGCGATCGGCTTCGCTCGGACCACCAATGAGAAGCGATTCCAATCCCATTTCGGCGAGGCGATCGATCAGTTTGCCAAACGAAGCCGCGGGCCAACGTTTGCTCGCCCAACCGGCTCCACCATTCAGGACGACGAAAGGCCGGAGATCTCCAATCTTCTCTCGAACCGAGTCCAACGAAGCCGGGTTGGGTCTCAACCCAAACTCGGCAACATCCCCGCTACCGCCAACGGACCGAGCCACGTCGACATACTGGTCGACGATGTGGATCGAAGTGGGATCGGGAAGCACACGTTCGCTAAAGAGCCATGCCCCCTCACGTTGCCAGTGATAGCCGACTTTGGTTTTGCATTGGACTCCCTTGAGGACAAGAGCGCTCTTCAAGAGCCCCTGCAAGTCGAGCGCGGCGGTGAATTTCCCTGGCACTTTTGGCCACGTCTTCGGGTTAAGCGATGGCCGTGCCTCGATGACGTCGTCGATGAACTCGCAACATTTGGCGATCCCGGAAAACCTTGGATCGACCACCCACGTCACATGACACTCTTTGAATGCTTTCTTGAGGGCCCCGGCCGCCGGCAGCGAGCACACAACGTCGCCCAGTGACGAGAGTCGACTGATCAAGAACCGCTCAGCCAACAAGTTCCTCCACCGCCGATATGATCCGTTCGGGGCGAACGTCCGATGGTCGATTGGATTGCCTCAAGACGACACCCTTCGAGGAGTAAGGTCGAAAGAGATCGGGATCGGTTGGGCCAAACACTGAAACGAAGGGTACACCGAATGCGCCTGCCATATGACCGGTTCCGGTATCGGCGGCGATATGGATGGTTGAATGGGCTACCGCCGACATCGTCTGTCTTAGGTCGAATTTGCCGACAAACGACTGCGTCTCAGGCATTTCGATCATCGGATCTACGGAGGCGCCCAGAAACCTTACATGAAAACCCCGACCGGCCAATCCAAGAGCAACCTCGCGCCATTGCTCGGTCGGGTACTGCTTGTTGAGCGCTCCCGCGCCGGTCGAAATCGTAGCAAGCCGCACCGTCGACGAAAGTCCAAGGTCGGTCGCAGGGATCGGAGTGGGCATAAGCGGAAACTCGGGCAATTGAAACTCTCCGAACGTGCACAAGCCATCCATCATTCTCTCGACTCGATGTTTGCCATCGGGATCTCCCGAAACCAGCGGGTTCAGCCGCTTGGCCAGGGCATCGGTGGCAAAAACCGATAGCCGTCGTTTGGGATTGGCGATCCGAAGGCATATCGCCGTCTTGGAGTGCCCTTGAAGATCGATACCTGCATTGCACTTGTCTTTCCTCAGCTTGGCAAACAGAGCAAGCTGAGCTTGCCAGTTCGCCGGTGACCACCGCCGCTTTCGCCACCGATCCCTGGGGAACTCCACAAGTTCGCTCACCATCCGAAGGTTGTCGATGACTGGAGAACAACGACTTTCCACGGCCCAAACAAGCCTCGCGCCAGGCTGGGCATTTCGTATAGCAGTTGCTATATAGGCCGACATCACACAATCCCCAATTGCCGAAAAGCGCACAAGAAGGAAGGATTCCGCCATCACAACATGCCGCGTTGACGTGCGCTCTTCCATCGATCATGGAGCCAAAGCCACTGCTCGGGGTGCTTTCTAACGACCGACTCGAGAACTTCATTCAACCGCGCCGTGATTCGCGTGGGATCCTTGTCAAAGTCTCCAAGGAAGATAGGCTCATGGAATTCGCCGCGGTATTTCCCGGGCCCGAGCCGAGTGAAGTAAGCCTGCAGGATCGGGGCGCCCGTTCGAAGATGCAGGACGGCCGGACCCAACACCGTTCCGCATGGTTTGCCAAAGAACGGAACGAAACACTCCGCGCAGTTCTGATCGTTGAGAATTCCCACAAACTCCTTGGCCCTGAGCTTGCTCAAAATCGTTCTTGCGGAGTTCCCTCGGGGCATCACCTCTGCACCCGCCTTGTGCCGAAGGGCGGTCAATTGCTCCGTGACGGGTCCCTGGTTTGCGTCTCGTGCAACGACGCTCAGCGTATGGCCCTGGAGGTGATACCAATGGGCGAATCGCTCCCAGTTCCCATAGTGGGCCGTGATCAACAGGACGCCTTTATCGACCGCGACGGCGCTATTCAGGTGCTCGATGCCAATGATCTCGGCGCTGAGGATCTCTTCCGGCGATCGCATTCCCGTCCTCATGAAGTCGGCAGCGATCCTGCCGAAATGCCGATAAACCTCCTGCGCTGTCGCTTCCTGCTTCTCGTGGTCCCATTCGGGAAATGCCATTGCGAGGTTCGAGATCGTCCTTTCACGGTGCTTTCGATCCATTCGATAGACCACAAGCGCCAATCGTTCGGCCCGGCGTTCGGCTTGGGCAATATCCCCCTTTTGGAAGGCTCGAAGGCCAAATCGAAAGGCCACCGTGCTTGCTGCGTTAATGATGACTCTGTTTTTCTTTGCCATGGAGTTGGGTTACTAGCCAATCACAAAACAGCTCGCGAGGCTCGACTTCAATGCGATAATCCAAAACTCGGAAGTCGAATCCGCCCAGATCTTGGCGTTCCTTCAGCTTGACCCAGTCCTTAAGGGTTGTCACGATCGGTATGCCTTTCGGGAGATCTGAGACTAGGTTACCATCGGTCAGTGGGTCGTGATCGGGCCGGAACAGCGAGCCCGTGACCTTCGCCCCCGCCAGGTCAAGAGATGCCAAGACGCCTTTTGGATTCCCCACCGCGCAAAGAACGAACGCTTCTTCGGGAACG
>JADZBW010000130.1 GCA_020851885.1 Fimbriimonadaceae bacterium
CGATTCGACTATTCTTTACCGCACTTGCCCGACGCCGTACCTGTCCATAGGTCTTGCCGGAGGTGTCCTTATTGGTCTCAACTCGGCTCGGCTCATCGGCCAGCGATTGCGAAGCCCGTGCTCGAAGGTTCTCGGTCCGAGCAATCCCCATCATGCCATGCGAATCGCCCTTTCTCTTGATGATCGCCTTGTCCCAAATGTAAAGAATGGGCGAGGCATTGTAGATCGATGAGTAGGTGCCGGAGATGATGCCCGCAAGCATCGTCACACAGAACAGTTTCAAGTCGGGAGTTGCGGTTCCCCATACCAACAGGATGATCAAGGTCGCCACGACCGTTCCCGACGTGTTCAACGATCTCGCAAAGGACTGCGTGATCGATCGGTTCACCAAGTTGCCGAATTCCTCGCCCGACTGCGGCTTCCTCAGATTCTCCCGGATTCTGTCGAAGATAACGATTGTGTCATGGACCGAGAAGCCAATGACCGTGAGCATCGATGTCAAGAAGAGGGCGCTGACCTCCCATCCGTAGAAGTATCCTACGACCGCGGTGACACCCAACACGACGAAGACGTCATGCACGAGCGCCAGAATCGCGGACATTCCGAACCTCAAACCAGCTACGAAGTTGCCAAGGGCCACGCCGAAGCGGAAAGTCAGCCAGACAACGATCAGGGCCGCCGAAATGATCACGCCAAGAATCGCATTCTGGACCGTCTCTTTTTGAATCGATGGTCCGACATAAGACGAGCCGCCAGCATCTGAAACTTCAAGTCCAGTCGCTGCCGCAACTTTGGCGGCAACTTCCTCCGACTTATCGGCGTTGCTTCCGCCAAAGGCAGCAGGCACCCGAACCGAAACAAGTCCACTACCCAACGCACCCTCAAAATTGACTTCGGCATCGTTGATTCCGCCGGCCTTGAGCGAAGCCTCGATTGCTTCCTTCGACTTCGTTCCTTGGCGAAGTTTCACGACATAGGCGTCCGTAAACTGAACGTCCGACCGTGGCTTGAGACCCGTCGCTTGTTGAATCTGTGCGGCAACGGAGGCGATTTGATCAGCGCCACCGCCCTTCGCAAACTCCGGTGGCACCGTGATTATCGCGGCTCGGTTGTTCCCTTCACCAGCGAACTTGACGTTGGCACCTTCGATCTTCGCCTTATCGAGTGAAGCCCGAATCTCCGCCGCCGATTGCCCGGCCGCAAGGACCTCGACTTCATAGCCGCCACGGAATTCGACGCTTGGCTTCAAGCCGCCAATGAACCAGAACGGAAGGAAGATTACAATCGAGATGACAGAAATCGCAAAGTATCGTCCCGACTTGTTGACGATCTGCATTGGCTTGTGGTGAGCCGTTTCTTCGAACTTCTCGCCAAACCAGTTACGCTCCAGAGCGTAGTACTTCGGATCCGCGCCGATTCCCGAGCCAACCAAGAAGAGGAGGAGAGACCGCGTGACGGTGATCGCCGTGAATAGCGAGATACCGACACCGATGATAAGGGTCGAAGCGAAGCCTTTGACCGGCCCGGTGCCCAGATTCGCGAGTACGATCGAGGTGAGGATCGTACAAGCGTTTGAGTCGAAGATGGCGGGCAGTGCGCGCTTGAAGCCCAGATCCATCGCGGTCATTAGAGACTTGCCGCCCTTCATTTCTTCTTTGAAACGTTCAAAGACCAGAATATTGGCGTCCACCGCCATACCCACCGATAGGATGAAGCCCGAAATCGCGGCCAAGCTAAAGGTGGCGTTGATCCACTTCATCACCGTCAAGGTGATCAGCACGTAAAGCCCCAGGGCAACGAGAGCGACAAGGCCGGGGAAAGCGTAATAGACGATTAAGAACGTCGCGATGACCGCGAAGGCGATGACGCCCGCCAAGATAATTTTGTCGAGCGCTTGCTTTCCAATCGTTGGATCGACCTTCTGCGAGCTGGTCAATTCCAGGCTCACCGGAAGCGAACCGGAATTCAGAAGCTCCTTCAGGCGGAGGACATACGCCTTGTCAAATTGGCCATCGATCTGAGCCTGATCGCGGATGACCGTTCCCTCTTTAAGGGGGGCGATCGAAATGACGACATCGTCCAGAACGGCGGCAAGTTGGGGCTGGCCGCGCTGATTTCGCCGCGTCCACTTCTCCATGGCGTCCGCACCCTTGGGGGAGAACTTCATGGTGGGGATATAGCTGTCGCCGCGAGGCTCCGCCTCAGCGCGCTCCAGGTCGTCACCCTTGAGGATCGGGTCGCCCCAAGACTTGATCATGTCTTTGTAGGCTTGGGTGCCCGGCTTGATATCGTCGTTGCTGTTTCGTCGCCTGAAGACGAATGCCGGAGTTCCCTTGTAATCGACAGTATCGGCAACCCGCTCATAGATACGCGGGGAACCTGCGCCCGTCTCGACGGTTTTGGCCCAATACCACTCGATGCTGGCGGTGGTCTTCAGCGTCTCCTTGGCCGTCTTTTCATCGGTATAGCCGGGGAGTTCGACGATGATTTCGCCGGTTCCCTTCGCCTGAACCAAGGGTTCGACGACGCCGATCATGCCCGTGGCGCGGTTGACGATGGTCCGAATGACGTTCGTCTGAATTGCCGTCATATTGGCCCGTTGCTCGGGTTTGAGCTCGGCCAAGTCCATCTTGTACGTCAAGCGCACACCGCCCTCGATGTCGAGGCCGAGATTGGGCTTCTTGTAGTAATAGCCCAGACCGGAAATCAAACCCAAGCCTAGGACAAAAAGGAGAAAGAGATAACTTCTGGATTGCAAATCGGTCAGACGCTCCTGTGCGCGTTTCTTAACTCGGGGAGTATACCGTCCCACCCTCCAAGTGAAACTAGATTCGCCTTGGGTTCTAACCGGTTTCCGTTCCAACTTGGTCCGGTTCGCAGTTCTGCGCCTACGGGTTCCGCTTGATCCTTAATTTCAGTGCGATGCGGCGAACTATCGCCGTGGCCCGTCGCATGGCCGACTCCCGAGCCAAGTTCGCCGCCAGCACATGTCGCGCGTTTTCGACTCGAACACTCTCTGGTTTTCGACCACGGTAATCATGCATCGCCCTTGCTTGAGACCTGCATCTACGGGTTCACCACGCACCGGGTTAGATCGTCTTGTGCAGGTTCGCTGGCTTGTGCCAGCAAGATGATCGTCGCGATTCTGACCGCAACGAGCACAAGACTGTGTGCCATTTCCTATCCAATTTCCATTTCTACGACCTCTGAACCAAACGTGCCCCCGCCCACCAATGATTGTCGAGTTCCCGATGAAATAGTCTGCAGCGTTGACTATTCCTTCGCCCAGAACATCTCGCCCGCATCTTCGAAAATCACCGCCTCTTTCAAGACGCTAAGGGCTTTGCGAAGCCCTTCCATTGGAGACATGAGCCCGTCCTCATGTTCGATGCTGAGGACGTGGTCGTAACCCACCATGCGCAGATTCGAGCAGAAATCCTTCCACCATCCCAGCGTGTGGCCATAGCCCACGGTTCGGAATACCCAGGAGCGATTGAGAATATCGCCATAGCTCTTGGTATCCAAGTTGCCATTTCGACCCGCGTTGTAAGGGTCGATCTTCGTGTCCTTTGCGTGGACGTGGAACAGCGCGCCTTCTCTTCCCAACTCGCGCACGGCCGCAATCGGATCGATCCCCTGCCACCAAAGGTGGGACGGATCGAAGTTCGCCCCAATCTGATCACCCGCCGCGTTCCGAAGTTTTAGCAGTGTATCGTTCGAGTAGCAGACAAAGCCCGGGTGCATCTCGATGGCAAACTTCACGTTGTGCTGCTTCAGGAAGGCGTTTTGCTCCTTCCAGTAAGGAATCACCTTCTCTCGCCATTGCCAATCCAGGATGTCCCGGAATTCATCCGGCCAGGCACAAGTGACCCAATTGGGCTGCGTGGCATTGGGGCTGTCGCCCGGACAACCGCTGAAGCCGTTGACCACTCCGATTCCCAATGCCGAAGCAAGCTTCACCGAATTCACAAACGCCTGATGGTGATCTTGGGCCATCGCTTTGTTCGGACTTAGGGCGTTGCCATGGCAAGAGATCGCCGAAATCACCAAGCCTCGGTCCGCAACTTCCCTTTGAAGCGAATCTCGCGCCTCTTTGCTCTCCAGCAGCTTCTCCATCTCGAGATGGGCCGCTCCAGGGTATGCCCCCCCGCCAAACTCAACGGCCTGAATCCCTTCGGCCTTGACGATGTCCAATGTTTCTGAGCGACTCTTATCGCCGAATAATGCCGTGAAGATGCCAATTCGCATTGCGTGAGAATACACCAGGCATCGATGGAGTAGCACATGCCCAGATTTGATATCGAAAGGAATCGCCCCGGTCCTGTCCACAATCCATCCTTCATCGCCGACGCCTGCGGTCGCCCATGGGCTGTCCACAATTTGCCCCTAAGTTTGACGTGACATTTTCGAGCGGGAGATACTCGCACATTCGTCTAACTTTTGCGTCTATAGTGGCATCTTTCCGCCAATCAACCAGGCAGGCAGCGTCGCAATCGCTGGTTGTCGTCGCGACATGATCTGACATGGCCAACTTCGACGAATCATGAAAGAGTGATTCTCCATAGCAAGGAGAGCCAACCCATGAGGTAAGGATCAGAGAATCAACCTGCCCACATGCTCATCGCCCAGAAGGCTGCTTTCCTACGTTGGCCAAACTACGGAAATGAGGCGCTCATGAATCGGGGACAAGTCAGAAACCCAAAACCAAGGGCGATCGCTGAATCAATACTTGAAAATCGGCGTCTAGCTTATTGGCGCGAAGCCAAATAGTCGGCGTCAGCAGTCAGGACGTTTGAAAGAACTTCATTTCGTTCTTGACGGTCGACAAAATGGACCTTCAATGACGCGGAAATCATGTAGTTAAGGCGAGGCGTGGGTTTGAATCGCAATTGCTCGACAGCCATCATCCCAATTCTCTTGCTCACGACCGCGACTTGCCGAGCTGACGACTTTGCAGAGATTCTCACTGGACTGAAGCGGGCGAAAGAAACCGTTCTCAACAGTGAAGGGACGGCGACGCTTTCGACCAGCCCGATTGCGAATATCGGATCGGAACCAACTCCTGTGAGTCACCCTCAGACCCTGACCGGCTCTGATCAAAGCAAGTCTAGAACAGTTCTATGGTCGTTTACCGGCGAAAGGACCTTCCTGCGCGCCGAGAAAGAAGAACGTGGCCGATATTGGGACGGCAGCACATGGACCTCCGGAACCATGGTTAGCGGTGTCTTCTACGCACGATCATCACCTGCGGCCAATTCAAGTCCCAACCCGGTAGAGGAGCCAGTTTCCGTTGGGTACAGACTCCCTCCGGCCTTTCAAGCGGGCCCATGGATTGCCGATTACGCGGCCGTTCACCCGCCCTCAATTCAAAAAGTCGGCGACGCCAATTGGCGCCTCACCTGGCATCAAGGGGAAAGCAGCGGTACTACCCTTCGCCTGATCGAGCTTTCAGTCGACATAAACCCCAAGCAAGGCTATCAGATCGTTCGGACCTTTCAAGAGGATCGGTATATTAGTTTTCGGTTGAGTTTTGGCGAGTTCCTGGGAACCGTGGAACAAACTTCACTTACCCGCCATCTCGACGTGATTTCGGCTGGCAAACTTGGGAAACTCTGGTTGCCGACAAGCGTCTCCTCGAGAGTCGTTGGCAAGAATATCGAACCGCAAACTACCGGTTGGAAGGTCCTTGCCATGGCGCCAAAGGCCTCCTCCGAACTCCTTCACTATTACCACGAGGGAGACGTCGTCGATCGAGCCGGAAGTCGTTTCGTGGCCCGGGCCGATGGCAGCTTCGGTGAGTTCAAACCTCCAGAGACAGCGGAGGAACAGGAGGCGCGTAGCGACCTCGCGCAGTATGTCTTGCTGATCGTGGTAGGGACTGGCATGATTCTGCTTGGCCTATACAGTCGAACCATCTTGAAGTTGCTGAGGCGTCCAGCCCCATAAA
>JADZBW010000131.1 GCA_020851885.1 Fimbriimonadaceae bacterium
AAGCGCCAAATCCTTGGCGACCTCGGTCGCCGTCTTCAGTGCCAAATCGACTTCGCGCTCGACCTCACCTTTGACGGTGCCCGCTGTCTTTCGAGCGAACTCCTCGATCGAGTGGATCCCCGACAAGGCCGAGTTGAGGACGCTGTCGATTTGCTGCTGGGTGAAGTCCCGGATGCGCTTTGCGGTTTCTTCGATCGCGCCCGGAATGCCTCCGATCCCCGTAAGTTCGACGGCTTTGGTGCCAATGTTCATGGCCGTATCGGCGACCTTTCCAACTCCAGACGCGACACCCTGGGCAACGCCCTTGACCTCGTCCAGGATCTCCCCGGGTGAAGGAATGGAAGGTACGTCTGGGAAGTCTGGAAGTCGCATTGGCTCTTCCTTAGTTCATGCCGCGTCGCCGGGCGAGCCGGGCTTCTTCGAGAATGAGCTGATAGACTTTTTCCGCGACTTTGTGGGGGTCGGCCGCTTGAGGAGAGATAAGCCGCTTCTCGCCGATGCCGGTACCCTTGCCTTCGGTCGCGCTTTGCGCGGGAGTGACGCTTGGTCCCTTCGGTTCGTTAGCCGGAGCCTGCACGTGAAGGTAGGAAGGCTTGGCCATTCTAGCACCCTTATTGGTGGGCGAAGCCTTTTCTTCTTGCTTCACCGACACTCGACATCGCAGAGTTTTGATAAAAATCATGGTCAACCAGATTAGGCATCCTGCCCTGTCCAATCCCTGCGTTAACTTCTAAATCGGCCCAGCGGGATGTACCCGCCGAACCTATTTAGTCTGAATCACCGGATAGCCGACGATTGATCTTGGAGATTTCCTCCACCCACTTGTGACGCTCTTTATGCTCCAGATCGAGGATGTCCTCCATCGGCCAATGGAAGTGATAGGCGATGAACGCTACCTCCTCGTAGAGCGCCTCCGAGGGGTAGCGAACTATTCCCCCGTTTCGCTGCCCTCGTCTCCCAATTCTTCTGGATCGAGTTCGTTGATCTTGCGATAGAACTCCTGAAGAAAAGCGAGATCGGCCGAGAACATGTTCTCTACCACCCCGGTATCGATGACATCTACTTCTCCCAGCTGGGTGATGACCCGAGCCAGGAGAATGATGACGAGGTAAGCCTGGTTCGCCTTGACGCGAGGATCGCGCAAAGGCGCGATTTCGTCCATGGCGGTGGCCAAGCGCATCCTGCCCTTACGGTGAAGCGACCCATCTGGGGCCACATAACCTCGGGGCAGGAGGAACTCAAACTCCGTCTGAAGTCCGCTGCGCGTTCTAGCCATCGATTACTGCTGTCGCTCCAGACCTTCGTGGGCGATTTCGAGTTCTTCGATCGCCACTTCGTTCTTAGAAGCGTCCAAGGCCGGACCTTTGAACTTGCAGGGCCATCCCTTCTTGAACGTGTACTTCGCTACGGGCTCATTCTTCGGATTGTAGAGGGTGATCGAACCGTTCTTGCGATTCTCTTCGATCAATCCCTTTTCAATCTGAGCACGCCAATCGTGAAGCCGACGATCGTCGGTCACGCCGCGGCGCAAGATCACGTTTGGCCACTTGAGTGCCCCGGGAACCTTGTGAATGATGATGTTGCCACCCTTGCCGGTGACGCGATGCTCGATAACTTCCGTCTCCGAGTCCAAGCCGCTGACCTCACGGAAGAATCCTTCCGTGATGCCATCGATTTCGAGATACCACCTTAGTGCGCCAATGCCTTCTGCCATGGTTTAATTCCTCCTTTTACTGCTCCGTTCGGTCGCCGCCGCCAGACCACTGGCCGATGCGGATAATGACGAACTCGGCGGGTTTCACTGGATTGACACCGATCTCCACGTAGAGTCTTCCCAGGTCGATCATTTCCTGCGGGTTGGTTTCCGCGTCGCACTTGACGTAGAAAGCTTCCTCGGGAACGGTGCCGAACAACTTGCCCTCCTTCCACTCGGTGAAGAGGAATGCGGAGAGGTTTCGGCGGACTCGGCCCCACAGATCATGGTCGTTCGGTTCGAAGACCACCCACTGCATGCCGCGCTCCATCGACTTCTCGAGATAGTTGAACAGGCGACGGACGTTGACGTACTTCCAGCTGGGATTGCCAACCGTTGCCAAGGTGCGAGCACCCCAGACCCGGATGCCGGTTCCCGGGAACGAACGGATCGCATTGATGCCGTTCGGATTCAGGATTTCCTGCTCGGGCTTGGTCACGTCGAACTCAAGCGCCACCGCCCCCATGAGGGCTTCATTCGCGGGAGCCTTGTGGACGCCGCGCTCGACGCCGACTCGTGCCCAAACGCCGGCAATATGACCGCACGGTGGGCAGAAGACCTGCTGTTTGCTCTGAGGATTGAGTCGATCCATGACCTTGATCCACGGATAGTAGATCGCGGCCTGGCCATGATCGCAGCTGAAGGGAGCGCTCAATACGGTCTCCTTCATGTCCTGCGGGTTGAGGCCGGGAATCGGATCGAGGATCGCCATGCGATCGCCCATGCGCTCACAGTAGGAGATCAGCATCGCCTGGACGTCGATGATCTGCTGCTTTCGCTTTTCATCGATATTCAGCACTTCAACCGAAGCTCCATCGCCCACAAGCGTCTCGCGCTTCCAAACGCCCGCCATGAGGTCGGGAACCGAGATCATGTTGATATCATCGATGACCGAAAGCCCACCAAGGCCGCTTCTGCGAGCTTCATCGCCGACGAAATCCTCAACCTGCACTTTGCTGAGTTCGGCGGTCAAAGGCAGGTTCGCAAGATTGGCAGGCTTGGTTGCATCCATACCGCCGGTTAAGTTGAAGACGCCGGCGCTGGGCCGCGTTTCCACTTCCGTGGCGGTCGTGAACTCGACAAGCTTCGACTTGATCGCATTCTTGTAGCTGGCTGCCGTCAATGGTTTGCTATC
>JADZBW010000132.1 GCA_020851885.1 Fimbriimonadaceae bacterium
CAAGCTTTTGGCGCAGTTTGTGGAAGGCGAGGATGAACCAGAGCGCCATTCCCGCTTCTTCTGGCAGGGAACCTACACCTAAGCTCCCAAGACCTCCCTGCGATTCTCGAAATCGCATGAGAAGTCGAAGCAATCAAATAGGCCGAAGCAGTCGGCAAAGGCCATGTCGGGGATAAACTCCCGGCATGGTCTCTGCGTTGATCGTCGGGCTCGCATGGATTTCCCAAGTTCAGGGAACTGCGGCCAACTTGTTTCGAGGTTCTGCACACGAAGGCGGATATTGGGCGGTCGCCGACACCTATATCGACTCCAGCGAGCCGGACAAACCGAAAGGAGGCCTCTTCACCCTCTCAGGTGGCAAGGGCCGAACCATTCTGATTCGGTTCGGCGATCTCGATCACGCGATTCCCGCAAACGCCAAGATCACCAAGGCAACACTTTTCCTGTCTCCATCATCAAACGACACGCCGACCCTCGCCTCGATTGCCGTCTTGCGCAGCCCCTGGGGAGAAGGTCCGATGTTCACGACCGTCCCCGCCGGTCCCGAGGTTCCTCCCACCCAATGGGCCGCGACATGGAAGCAGCGACGCAACGGCCGTAATGGAATCGATTGGCAGCAGCCAGGGGCCACCGGACCTGAGGATGCAACGGCAATCGCAGGCGCGAAACTCGATGTGATTGACAAGGAAGTCGCGATTACCGGCCTTGAAGGCGCAGTCCAGGCAATGCATGATCGGTGGTTCGAGAATCATGGATTCGCCTTGACCTTCAGCAGCGCATGCGAGTTCTTTTCGAGCCAGGCCAAGAACGGTCGCCCTCGACTGGCGATCGAGTACACGGCTGGGAATTCTGCATCCGGCGCCGACCTCAGCGTCCAGTGGCTGGACCGAGTTCCCCAGAACCCAAAGAATGGCGAAGAAGTGACCTATCGGGCAGCCGTCAAGAACGTTGGCAGTGCGGCATCGTCCGACTTTGAAGCTCAGTGGGTGGCCAATGAGCGAAAGGGAGGGAGATTCCAGGTGAAGAAGGCGCTCGGACCAGGCGAAGAGACCGTTCTGGAATCCAAGGGCATCTATCGCCGGTCGAATGATCCGCGCACCTCGTCCGTAGAGCTTCGCCTCTACCCATCGTCGTCGGAGAGCAACTCCGCCAATGACGCGGTTTCCATCTTCGAGGATGCGATTCCCATCGCCGTCAGCGGCGCCAAGGTTGCGGCGGATGGACTTCAAGAAGAGATTCGCCGACTCCACGAAACCTATTTCGAACAGAGTTGCTTTTCATTCGCCACCGATGGCGTGCTCGAGCGAGTGCGATGGGTTCCGGCCCAGGACGGCGCCCAGTATGTGATCGACCTAACGGGTGGACCAAAGCCAGGTTTCCTAATCAACCTTATCTCAACCCTCACGGGCATCGATGGCGGCCAAGGTTCGCAAGCGGTGAAGGTTGGCGACCGGGAAATCGCCATCGGAGACCCTTATCCTGGAGTCAGCGGCTTTGGGGACACGCGCTATGAAGGTCTCATCCCGGCCGGTATCCCCATGCTCTATGCTCCGGTCGCCTCTCCCCTGTTTGACAATCTTCCCATTGAAGCCAACGGATTGCTGAGCGCCACCGAAGTGGCTGCGATCAATTTGGCAATCGGCCAAAAAGGCAAGTCCCGGCAGAGCATCCTCTGGGATTTACCGTCGACGGTTATCTTGCGCGCGACCGATATGACCGGTAAACCACTCGATGGAGCGGAACTCGCCTTCTACCAATTGGATCGTGGAGTGATTCCAGAAGCACCAACTCAAACGATCCTCACCAAGGAAGGAGGAACCGTGATCTTGGACAATCGAGAGGTCGAGTCCGGAATTATTGACAAGGACGCTCTCCATCAACTCAAGAAGAACCCGTTCGGAAAGATCAGGGCCGATGGCTCCAATGGAACGATTCTTATCAAAGCCCTCATCAATGGTGAGACCGAATTTGGATGGTTGAAAGCCTGGCAGCTGGTGGATGCCTACCACCGCGGCAACAAGGCCGCCGCGATTATCGATGTTCGCTTTAACGCGCCATCGGGCCCCCTGGACCGGACGACCAACCTTGCCAAAGGTCGGTTGGTTACCGATAAAGGAGGGACCCTACCCGCGACCTTGAACAAACTGGTCGATGAAGATCCTGCCACCGAAGTCTCCCTCGGGCCCGAAATCGGTGATTGGATCGAAGTGGATCTGGGCAGAGATCGGCCCATTGGCGAAGTGCGGGTTCTCCTGAAGGACTCGGCAATGCCGGCGAAATTCGATATCCAGGCCTACTCGACCGGACAGGCAGCGACCGAAGTCGGGGCGTGGATCAAAGACTTGGATTTCCGGTGGACGCTTGCCAACCGAGGAGTCCCGGAGGCTGGTGGAATCGCGATTCCCTATCGGGGCCCATTGACACGTAGCCGATATGTCCGAATCGTCAATCGTAGCGGTGGGGCGGGCAAGATCGCCGACATCCGCATCGTCCCGCTCAAGTCGCAATGAAAACGACGGCCATTCTTCTGTTACTCGCATTGATATCTGCGAGGTATGTCTATTTCATCATGGAAGGAGGCAATCAGGATCGGGTTTCGGACGCCGTTAAGAACGCGACGCCAGCCCTCCAGTCGCTGTTGCATTCCGCCAAGGTCACTTACCCACCCAAACGCGTCTTCATCAGGGTTTTCAAGCGTGAAAGACTCTTGGAGCTCTGGGCGACCGACGATCCCAAGCAACCGTTTCGACTTGTCCAATCCTACGAGATTGCGGGCATGTCGGGGGAACTTGGACCCAAACGTCGCGAAGGCGATCGGCAGGTTCCAGAGGGCTTCTACTTCATCAATCGATTCAATCCCCAGAGCAGCTACCACCTGTCCCTGGGACTCGATTACCCCAATGCCAGCGACCGCATTCTCTCAGACTCTCAGCGACCCGGTGGCGACATCTTCATTCACGGTGACAACAAGAGCATCGGCTGCCTGGCGATGACCGATCCAAAAATCGAAGAGATCTACATCGCCGCACTTCAGGCGCGTGAATCGGGCCAAACGAAGATTCCGGTTCATATCTTTCCCTACGACATGCGAACGCCCGGCCCCGTGGCGACGCCGGCGGTAACCAAGTTCTGGGAGTCGCTAAAGGTCATCTTCGATCGATTTGAAAAGAGCCATTTCGTGCCGAAAGTCTCGGTAGACCGCAAAGGCGATTACCGACCAGGTTGACCACCAATTCCGTCCATTTACCAACAATCTTCAAAAAGGCGAAAGAACCTTCCCCGAACCTGGACAAAATACAAGTAGAGCTGTCTTGTGAGGGCAGGAGAGCGGGGAAGCCAAATGAAAGCTGTCGTTATGGCCGGAGGAGAGGGTTCGCGCTTGAGGCCGATCACATCGAATCGCCCGAAGCCTCTCGTTCCAATCTGCAACGTCCCGATCATGGAGCACATCCTCGTGCTTCTCAAGCGGCACGGAATCACCCACGTCGTTCCAACCCTCCATTACTTGGCAGACGAAATCCAAGGCTACTTTGGGGATGGCAGCGACTTCGATGTCGAGATGGAGTACTCCATCGAGGACACCCCCTTGGGCACGGCCGGGAGCGTCAAGAAAGGCGAGAACCTGATTCGGGGCTCGTCATCCCGCGAGCCGTTCCTCATCATCTCGGGCGACGCGCTTACCGATTGCGATATCTCAAAGGCGCTTGAATTCCACAAGGCCAAGGGGAGTTTGGCCACCATCATCCTCTACCGCGTTCCCACGCCCCTCGATTTCGGCGTTGTGATCACCGATGACGAGGGCCGAATCGTTCGCTTCCTTGAGAAACCAGGCTGGTCGGAGGTCTTTAGCGATACGGTCAATACTGGGATGTACATCCTTGAACCTGAGATCTTCGACTACATGGAACAGGGGAGGAACTACGACTGGAGTAGCGACATCTTCCCTCGCCTGCTTGAAGAAGGCAAGCCGATGTTCGGATATGTGATGGAAGAGTACTGGTGCGACGTCGGCTCCCATGGCCAATATCGCGAGGCTCAAGAACACCTCATGTCGGGCCGAGTGGATCTGCCCATCCCTAGCGAAACTCGGGGCAACAACACCTTTATCGGCGCAAATCCCCACATCGACGATACGGCCTCGATCGTGCCTCCGGTGGTGATCGGGCGAAACTGCAAGATCAAAAAGGGCGCTCGGATTGGACCGTACACGGTCCTTGGCGACAACACGTTGATCGAAGAAGAAGCAACTGTTGAGCGCTCGATCATCTGGGATAGCGCCTACATCGGTGCTTCCGTCAGTGTCCGATCAGCCGTGGTCGGATCCCGTGCCACGATCAAACGCGATTGCATCATCTCGGAAGATGCCGTGGTTGGCGATCGGTGTTTGATCGATGTCGGATGCACCGTGCGCCCGCGCATCAAACTTTGGCCGGACAAGATCATCGAGCGCGGCTCCACCGTGACGATGTCCCTCGTTTGGGGAAACAAGTGGCGCGGCAATTTGTTCCGTGAACTTGGCGTCGCGGGCCTGAGCAACATCGAAGTCACCCCCGACTTCGCCTGCCGACTCGGTTCCGCCTACGGTAGCTGCATGCCGCCAAAGAGCCGGATCGTGACCTCGAGAGACAGCACGCGAAGCTCTCGAATGATCAAGCGAGCCTTGATCGCGTCTCTGCTCAGCGTCGGGTGCGACATCCTCGACCTTCGCTCGCTAGCCCTCCCCGTCGCCCGCCATTACATTCGGAAGAGTGGAGCCGCGGGCGCCGTCAATGTGCGGAAACTTCCCGGGAACGCTCGTGTCACGTTGATCGAGCTTCTGGATCAAAACGGCGGATATCTTTCGAGGAACACCGAGCGCAAGGTGGAAAGCGCCTTCTTCAGAGAAGATTTCAAGCGCATCGATTCCGAGGACCTGGGTGTGATCGAGCCCGCGGGGCCGGCGGTCGAGGGGTACCAACAGGACTTCTTCAACCAGCTTGGTCGGTCTGAAGGTAAGCGTCGTCTCAAGATCGCGTGCGATTACGGATATTCTTCGCTCGCGACTTTCTATCCGGCCATGCTCGCCAGGCTGAACGTCGAATCCATTTCGCTTAACGGATTCAATGACGCCAAGATGTCGCCCAGGACGGCCGACGAGGTCGCCGCCCACGTCGAGAACCTGCGCCATATCGTGAGTTCCCTGGGCTATGACATGGGCATTCTTTTCACCGAAGAGGGCGAGAGGCTAACGGTCGTCGACGAACGTGGCCGGGATTTGGTCGGCAATTCCCTCTTGGCGGCCCTCGCCGTATTGGTCGGGAAGACCCACGAAGACGCAACCATTGCCATGAGCATCACGGCTCCAACGAGGCTGGAAGAAGCCTTGAAGAAAGCCGGAACCGGAGTGGTGCGGACGAAATCAGATGTTCGATCCTTGATGAATGCATCGCTAGAGAACCACGTCACTTTCGCCGGTGACGACCGGGGAGGGTTCATCTTTCCAACAATGCATCCGGGCTTCGATGCTCCTTTCTCCTGCGCAAAACTGATCACCATGCTCCAGAACCTGGACCTGTCGCTTGCCGAAGTCGCCGATGAGCTTCCCCAATTCCAAGTGGCCTATGAAGTGGTGCGATGTCCTTGGGAGGCCAAAGGGGCCGTGATGCGCCAGATCAGCGAAGAAAGCGCCCAAGGCGAACGCGTGGAACTGGTGGACGGCATCAAGATCTTCGATCATGACTCTTGGGTGCTCGTCCTGCCCGATGCTTTGGAGCCCATTTTCCACATTTATGCGGAGAGCCCCGAACAGGCCCACAGCCGCGAGTTGGTCGACAACTACGCGCGAAAAATCGAACAGCTGCAGCTAGCCGTTTAGCGGCCCGACCTCAATCGTCGACGCGGCTGAAGTAGATGACCGTCACCCGATGCTCCGGAGTGATCAGATCGCCGTAAATGCGCGAGAGCATTTCGATCACTTCATCGGTTGTCCGCATCTCCGGGTTCTCCCGCTCGATATCCCGGGGCGAAAGCTCGGAGATCTTCTTAACCTCCACGCGATCGAGAATCGCCGAATAGAGCTTCTGGCGACGACCAAACCTAGGTCCGACGGTCACCCAGACGACCATCCCCGTCATATACTTATCGGACTTGTCCCCCAAGCGAATGGTGACGGTCTTGCGGTTGTTGCGAAGTACGTCGCCGTAAAGGTCGGAGTAAAAGTTAAGCGCGAACATCGGAAGCCTATTATTGGCGAAAACGCGCAGATTCCGCGAGGGCTGGACGTCAGTCGTGACAAATGAGCTGGATAATAGGCATTCTGATCGTCCTTTGGCTGGGGCTGAACGCGCTCGCCGTGTGGATCGCCACACGGCCGCCGCGTACTCCCGCCATCTGTTCTCCCGGAGCGATTGGAGCGCCTCAAGAGCCGATCACCATCAAGTCCCACGATTTGATCGAGCTTTCGGGTTGGTGGGTGCCAGGGGCGGATACCCATACGATCGCCGTGATGTGCCACGGTGCTTTCCTCTCAAAGGGGGAACTGGCCCCCGTGGCCTATCTGCTCTGGCAACATGGGATTTCCAGTGTCCTCTTCGACTTTCGAGGCCATGGCCAGTCGGTTGGAGGCACGATTTCCTTCGGCTACCAGGAGAAGGACGACGTCATTTCCGTACTGGAATGGATCAAAAAGCGAGACCCAGAGGCGCGAATCATCCTGATCGTAAGCAGCATGGGGTCGGTGGCCGCGGCGATTGCCTGGGCCGAAAACCCTGAACTTGCCGATGCGCTCGTTCTCGACAGCGCCTACGCCAACCTTGGCAAAGCGGTCGGTGGATGGTGGCGCTTCATCGGTGGCAACGCCCTTGCCCTGTTTCTCGCACCGGCCGTTTGGCTCAGCGTCCTGATCCTGGGCTTCAATCCGTTCACCGTCAAGCTCCCCGAATATCTTGAGAAGTTGAGAGGGAAACCTGTGCTTTTCATGCACGGCACGGACGACCCCGTGGCCCCTGCCAGGCAAGCCGGCAAGAACCTCTACGCCCTCGGACCAGGGGTTGAGGCGGTGTGGTTTCAGGGATGTACTCATTCCGAGGGCCGCTGGGAACAGCCCAACATCTATCGGGGGGCGCTCTTGCGGTTTTTGGCGACGAATGGCTTCATTAAGCGCGCCGAACAAGAAATTTCATCCGATTGACGGGTATATCTCGTCTTAGTGTCTGTCGTTGGCGCTTCGTGCAATAACGATAACGCTCGTGTCCACGATCAATGATGCTCGTCGACCAGCCTGACGAACTACAGGTGGCTACCGATGTGGACAATCTATGAATCTTGGCAACTGAGCCAGTTGCAGAGGCTGGCGGTGGGTGACTCCGAACGAGTCGAAACCATTCTCAATACCCTTTGGCACTCCTACCCCGGATTGCTGGGGGAGTTGGCGATCGCGGCCGTCGATCAGGAGCAGCTGAGCGTGGATGATTGCGCCAGACTGCTCAACCTCGACGTTGCCGACATCGAAGCCAAGCTCCTCGAGTTTCGCCAGAAAGGAATCAAGGACAGCTATGAATGGGCGGTCGTCATCGATTCAAGCAACCCGGTCGCCAAGCTTGCCGATGGCCAAATCGCCGTTTGGGAAGTGGTTAGGGAATTTCGAAAACTTGGATCTGTCGAGCGTCTCACCGAGGCCTTTCCATCCTTACCGAAGTCCGAGTTGGCCGCGGCCCTGATCTATGCCGAGCAGAATCCTGCGGAGATCGAAAGCCAGATATCGCTCTATGAGGAAATGATTCACAAGAAGCGAGCCGAGTACCCGTTCACCCGTTAAGGCTGCCAATCGATCGTATCGCCCTGTACTTTGCGATCGACGGGCTGCTTCGGATTGAACCAGTAGATTCTCATCGGACGGTTGATTCGCACGATGCAGACACTTTCAATACTGTCGATGGGCGCAACCATGTCCCCCATCCCGTTGGTTCCTTTCTGACTTGACCAGAAGCGGACGCTACGTTTCCCTTCCTGATTCAGACACCAACCCAAGAAGACGGTTGAATGACCCAAACCGCTTTTCCACGAGATATTCAGGAAGTCGCCAGGGCGAGCATCGGAAGGCGCTACTCGCTTACCCATCCCGCTGTATTGCACCAAGGCAAAGTAATTTCCATACCCATCGGCGTTCCAATAGCCCCAGAATTTGACGTTATCTTCGCGCCGTGAGCCGTCTGGCTCCTGCATTCGCAAAGCCTCGAGACGATCGGGGGACATTGTCATCGGGATCGTCCGAGGTAGCCGACTCGTATCATCCACGTAGGCCCGACCCTGCGGCAACCAGAGGTTCAAGGCCTCGATAAAGGCGGCATAGGAGGCGCCGGTGCAGAAACTCGTGGTCCTTGGAGGTTCGATCAGCGGCGCTCCCTTCAAAGCCAGGGGATAGCCTATTGGCGACTCGGTGGGTACGGCCTTAACTCCAATGAAGTACCCGCCGCCAAGCATCGCGTTCTGCTGCGCTTTGTCGATACCTTCCAAGACGAGCTTGTTGAATCCGTAGGCCCCCTTGCCGAATACCGCGGCATGATGGGTGTGTTGAGCAGGGAGCGACAAATCCTCGGGCGGGAGGACATACCAGATGGCAAGCATGGCGACCGCGATCATTCTTCTGTTCCCCCTACTTCAGACGAATCTCGGTCACCCAACAGCACCTCGAAAGCGACCACCGCGGCCGCAACAGGGACATTCATCGACCGCCCTTTGCCGTTCGTGGGAATATAGACCGCTCCATCACAGTGCTTGAGAATCTGCTGGTAGACGCCGATCTGCTCATTTCCCAGAACCAAACAGACCTTGTCTTGATAGGGGTAGCGCATGTAATGCTCGGCGCCGTCCGTGACTTCTACCGCGATCAGCGAGTAGCCGTCGGCCTTCACCGCCAGCGCGGCCTCTTCATGCTTCTCGAAGTAGCGATAGGAGACCCGGCGGTGAGCCCCCATCGAAGTCACCCCGACTTGAGGATGCGGCGGTTCCGCCGATTTGCCAGTTAAGATCAACTCTTTGGCGCCACAGGCGTCCGCCACCCGAAACATCCCGCCCACATTGTAGGGATCGCTCCAGTCTTGAAGCAGGATCGCAAGTTCGATCGGGTTCCACTCGTCCCTTGCCGCCCTCATGACATTCCGGATGGCAGTCTTGGATCGCAACTGACGCATGCTTGAGAGAATATCCGCAAGGAAGACCACGGCGACTCCATAAGCCCGGGTCAAAAAAAGAAAGGTCCTATTGGTCTCGCGACCAATAGGACCTATTCGATCTAAGGTTGCCGCTAGAACCTAGCCGCCGCCCTTGCCGGTCTTTTCATTGCCCGGCCACTGAGTGTTGTCCTTCTCCGCCTTCTTCGGGTTCGCGGCTCCTTGTCGATCGGAAGCCGAGACTTCCTTCACGGTGACAAAGAACACCACTTCCGAGCGGACCTTGTGGTTATCCGTCCTTCCAAAGAGATGGCCGATGATCGGAAGATCCTTCAGGATGGGGATTCCACCGTAGCTCTTGCGATCCTGATCTTGGATCAGGCCGCCGATCGCAATGGTCTCGCCACTCTTGATCTGAACCGAACTGGTCGCGGAGCGAACGCTCGTCTGAGGCAGCTTGCCTCCGCCGGGAACGTCGGTGAAGCCCTGCAGCAGCGAAAGCACCGGGTTGAAGTCCAGGGTAATGTTCCCCGCACCGCCGACTCGTGCCGCAAGCGAGAAGTCCACGCCGACGTTGATCTCGTCCGTGACGATCGTCGGACCGTTCTGGCTGTTGGTGATCGACTTCACGTATCGGACGGTGTCGCCAACGAAGATGTTGGAAACCACGCCGTCGGTGAGGAGGATGTTGGGCCGCGCAAGAAGGTTATTCTTGGTCGCAAGTTGGTCCAGAGCGCCGATGATGCTGGCCGTACCGCCGCCGGCGAACTTGAGATCGGAGCTGACTCCGCCTGCCGTCGAAGCCGCACCGAGCCCCTGGTTGATTCTCAGAGAGGTCAAAGAACCACCGGTCAGAAGGCTCCAATCGAGACCAACCTTCAGGGCTTCATCCTTGCTGAGTTCCATGACTCGGATCTCGACCGCAACCTGCCTGGGCTCAAGGTCGATCAAAGCCAGGTATTGCTTAGCTCGCTCGATCTGCTCCTTCGTACCGCGAAGCATGACCTTCATCGGAGTCTGGAACGTCTTGACTTCGGCTTCGTACTGGGTGGTCTTCTCGGAACCGCCGCGAGAGAGGCTGCTCTTGTTCGAGTTTGCGCCACTGCCGCCTTGGCCACCTTGGTCGCCACCGCCGCCTTGACCGCCGCCGCCACCTTGTCCGCCGCCACCGCCTTGGCCGCCTTGATCACCCTTGTCGCCACCTGTCTTATCAGCCTGTCCGGCCGAGAAGGCGGCGCTATGGGTGTATTCAATGCCAACCAGCGGGTTGACGGGAGGAGGCAGAATCGTCGCCTTCAATCCGTTGACGCTACCCATCAACTCAACCGCCGCGACCTGCGGCTTGATGTAGTTGAGGTCGACCACTTCATAGTAGGTCTGGCCGCCAACGGGCATGCTGTCGAGGTTCTGAAGAATCGTCAAGAGGCTCTCGACCTCGGAAGCTCGACCGGAGAGAACCACGGCCTGTCGGCTCATGGATGCCTTCGGAGTCGCCAGAATCTTCACGTTGCCGAAATCAAGCGTCTTGTCCTTCTTGAGAACGTCGACGATCTCTTCGGCAGAGATGCCACGAGGCTCATAGGTCCGCTGAACGAGGCCCGTGCCCTGAGTGACCTTGATGCCCATCGCGTTGCAGATCTGCACGTCGATCGCCTTGATCACACGCTCGACTTCATCCAGACGCGACGAGGTGCCCACGAGAACGACATAGTCGTCGCGCTTGCCCCCCGTTGCATTGGTATCCGAAGTTGCCTTGATTTCAGAAGCGGCGCCCTGTGCAGGAGCTCCAGCGCCAGGTGCGCCAGCAGGACCGGCCCCGCCGCTCTGAGTGTCGGTGGGCTGGGTCGACTGCTTCGATTCGACGACCACCTTGTCGGAAGGAAGAACGAGATCGTATCGACCGCCCATCGTGGACTGGTTGACCGTCTTCAGGACCGCCGCTTTGATCTGGGTGCCTTCGCCACTGTACAGGGGGACCACCCGAGTCTCGCTGCTGACGTCGATCTTGCCGACAATCTGCTGGATCGTATCCGAGAAGCGGCTGTTCGAGGTCACGACAAAGGTCGATCCGACCTTCGCATATCGCACACCGCCAAGGGCGGTGACGATATCGAGAGCGTCCTTAACGCTCACCTTGTCCAAGGTGACCGTGATCTTTCCGCTAACGTCGGGCGACGTCACGATGTTCACATTCGCCTGAAGGGCAAGTGCTTTCAAGATCTGGACGACGTCGGTATTCACGAAGTCGAGGCTGACCGGACCCAGACTATTGAAAGTGTTGGTTGGCGACCCGATGTTCGCCTGAAGATCGGGAGTCTTCTGCGCGAGTACGAGGGGCGGAACCGTATCGGGATACTTCGGGGTCACCGCGACCTGCGGAGTGGTCTGTTCGGCCACGTTGAAATTGACCGCCCACGTTCCGTCTTGCTGAACGATCGCAGGCTTGGTGCCCTTGATCACGCTCATTGCAACTCGAACCTTGGCAGGGTTCCGATCGGCCCAAGCCCAGCTCACGGCCTGAACGCCGTTGGAGCCGACCTTGATCGTCTGCGCCTTGCCGTCGAGTTTGCCGTCGAAAGTCAGATAGAACATCCTCTTCGACTTGGACCAAGACGACTTCGGCGTATTGAGTTCCTGGCCCTGAATCTGGACCTGGAGACCACCATTGACCTTCTTTGTGGCGACTCCGCTCAGGGACTGAGCGGACGCGCCGCATACGAGAGCGAGGGCAAGAATGCCGACACCCGTTCGAAATGACTTGCTGTTCATTTAGGGTTCCCTCCCTGGGATAATCGCTGCTTCTTGCCGCGATGCTCGATAGTGACGCTGCCTTTCTCGACGGAAACCACCTTGCTGTCACCGTCGAGCGAACCGCCGACCGGGACAAGGCGCTGATTCCCGGAAGAATCTGTGAACACGGCCACCGGGTTGGGACCACCGGTCATCGTGCCCGAAAGTGTGTAGTTGAACGTGCTCGGATCCGGACCTGACGGATTCAATGAGAGTCCGCCCGTGCCAGGCAACGAGCCCGCCAATGGAGGAGGCTGGTAGGGACGATATCCTGGACCATCCGAAGGACGACGGGTGCTCCCGCCCGGTTTCGGCTGAGGCAGGCTCGGCTGATGCACGATCGGGTTCTGCGGCTCGGCTTCCCCTTCGAGAGGGCGGAGTTGGAATGGATCGCGCTGTGGCAAAGCCTCGGCATAGAGCGGATTCTGAGGTGGCTCCTCACCTTCGGAGCCTGGAATCGGATTGCCGTGCTCATCCAGCTTAACGGTCGTTCCGTCATTGGAGACCTCTTCCTTCTTCGCGGCCACCGGGGCCGGAGGAGGCGGAGAACCACCGAGGAAGCTGAACGCGCCGACGCAAAGAATCACGGCAAACAGTACGCCCAATACAATCAGTTTCTTCTTATCATCCTTCATGGCGTGAGACCTCCAAACGAGCTGTCTTACTCGGCGATGGGTCCGCCGGCTTGGTGACCTTCGGCTCTGGGAAGACGTAGGCCTTCAACTCCACCGTGACGTCCAGGGAAATCGCCGTTTGGCCCTGCTCCACTTTTGGAGTCAGCTGAACAGACCGAGCCGCGACGATCTTCGGGAATGACTGGAGCGAATTCACCCAGCGCATCACCGAGCCGTAGCTCCCGATTCCCTTGACCTCGATGGACATTTCCTCGTAGGCCTTCTTTGTGGCGCCGGTGTCGGCGTCCTTCTTCAAGTTGTTCTGTTTCGGCATTGGCCGCACGCCGAGGATCTTGATCCCATACTCCTTGCCGCTCTTTTCCAACTCCGTCATCAGGGTTGGAACGTAGGCAAGTTGGGGAACGCCTTCCTCGAGGTGCTTCAGCTTCAGTGCGCACTCGTCCACCATCGTCTTCGCTTTATCGAGTTCCGACTGCACGGACTTCTCATCCTTGACTTCGGACTTCAATGCCGCGACTTCGCCTTGGACTCCCGACATCTGGCTATAGCCAAAGTAGGAGGCGCCGACGCCGAGGACCAACGTGCCGATTGCCATCAGCATGTATGTCTTTGGGTTCGGACCGCGTTTCACTTACTCTCTCCCTCTTTCTCTTCTTTCGGCTTCGCTTCCGCGGTGCCGACGATGTCTGCCGTGACTTCAAATTCCACGGCCTTCGTTCGCTGCATCATCTTCTCTTGCGAGTACTTCAGACCGACGTTTTCCAGGTCTTTGCTGTTTTGCAGACGAAGAATGAACTCGCTAATCGGTTCTTGGTTGGGCGAAACTCCCTGGACGCTCAAATTGATCGGCTTGGCCGCATCGCTGCCTTGAACGCGGAGCGCGGTCAACCAAGTAGGCGAGGGCGTCTGCGTGGCGATGTGAGTCAAGATGCGTCCCCAGCGATTGCTGACGAGCTGCGCATCTTCCAGCGTCTTCAGCCGAGGCGCCAATTGCCCATATTGAGCCTGGTACTCCTCGATCTGCTTCACCAATGGGGCGCTCTTCGCGATCTGGGCTTCCAACTGCGTCTTCTCACGTGCCAGTCCTTCAGACTGGAGGAAGAAGTAGCCGAATCCTCCCAAGGAGGCAACCGCCGATCCGACGAAGACAAAGAAGAACGTTCGAGCCTTTCCCTCGTTTCGCCTTCGCGCCAGTCGTTGCTCTTGAATTAGGTTAATGAGTGGCATTTGTCCGTCCTAGGCCGCCTTCACGTAGGCGCGCATTGCAAGTCCCGAAGCCACCGAGAGTTCCAGGCCCGATTCATCGGGATCGCCGTTATGCGAGAACCTCGGATTGGCAAACACGTCATGAAGGGTCGTTGGGATCGACAGCTTGTGGCTGAAATACTCGGCCAGTCCGGCAAGCTTGGCCCCTCCGCCCGTCAGCAGAATGTGGTCGATCGTGCGCGATTGGCTGCCTTCCTGTTGCTGAGACTGGTAGTAGTTCAGCGACCGGCGAATTTCGCGCACGAGATCGTCGACGTGGGGTTGAAGAACGCGAAGCGGAGGATTCTCCTTGGGTTTCGCAGCCTCATCCAACAGTTCATGTAGATCGAGTTGAGCCTTGCCCGACTCAGCGTCCTCATCGGACAGCTTGAAGTAGCTCTTGAGCGCCTGGGTCAAAGTGTCGGCGCCCTGAGGGATCGATCGGGTCATCGCGAAAACACCCTGGCTGATCACCGAGATGTTCGTCGTGGC
>JADZBW010000133.1 GCA_020851885.1 Fimbriimonadaceae bacterium
CTGGGTGACGTTCTGCGTGAACTCGGTATGCCACCTTTGGGGCGAGCAGCCTTTCTTGACGCCAGACAACTCACGCAACAATGCGGTCATCGAGATTCTGGCGATGGGCGAAGGTGGGCACAATACGCACCATAAATCGGCGCTGTGGGCTCAGCATGGCGTTTTCGGATGGCAATTCGATGCGGCGGCAATCCTGATCAAGTCGCTGAAGTTCGTCGGATTGGCTTCCGATCTCAAACTTCCAACTCGTCAGGAGATCGTTCGTTCTTGGGTTCAATGGCGGCATCGTGAGCCATGGATGCAGGGGTACCGATTGAAGCAGTACGTCGAAGGCGCTCCGGCAAGGGCAATTCGCAAGTTCAAGAAACTCAATCAGCGCACTGCGAATACGTAACTCGATTACAATCGAGGAATGTTTGGTACGACGACCGCCAAAACTCACGAGGAATACATCGAGATGGTGGACGAGCCGAAGCGCACGGAGTTGCTTCAGCTTCATCAACTGATTAGCAAGTCGTTGCCGGACCAGGAGCAGTGGATTGTGTCCGGAATTCTGGGCTTTGGGAAGTTCCACTATCAGGGGAAGTCCAAAGGATGCGTGGGCGAGTGGTTCCGAGTGGGGCTGGCCGCCAACAAGACGGGGATGTCCATCTATATGTGCGTTGGCGATAAGAACGGCTATCTGCCCGAACAAGCAAGAGAACGCATTGGTAAGGCGACGGTCGGTCGGAGCTGTATCCGCTTCAAGAAACTCGCAGATATCCATTTGCCCGTGGTGGAAGAGCTTTTGATTCGAGCAAGAGATCTCGAAACAATGTTCTGACGAGTCCGAATAAACTGTCGCGGTGCAAAAGACCATCTCGGGCGATCTCAGAAAGGTAGCGACCCATGGAACGGCAATGATCCAGGTGGTCACCAAGTGATGTCCAGACTCGCCATTGTCACCTGCAACGAGCTGCCCGAGCCTGATGTCGACCAATCGCTCTTATCGAGAGCGTTTTCAGACGCGGGAATCCAGACAGAACTGGTCGCTTGGGACAACCCAGCCGTCGATTGGACTCGATTCGATCTCGCCGTCATTCGGTCTACTTGGAACTATCCCGAATTGCCAACGCAATTCAAAGGATGGATCCTGGAGACGAAAGGCATCTGCCGAATTTTGAATCCACCGCATGTCCTCATGGCGAATATCGACAAGCACTACTTGGCCGATCTCCAAGCAAGTGGAGTCGAAACCGTTCCCACGGTGTTCCCCCATCGGTCCAAACCGATTGGGGATTGGATTGGAGCCAGTGGTTTCCCCATCGTTATCAAGCCCACGGTGTCCGCAGGCTCCTGGCTGACGGAAAAATTCACGGCGAGCCAGCTCGACCAGGCGGCAGAATTCCTTGAAAGCCACTGGCAAGAGCGGGACATGATGATCCAGCCCTATTTGGATTCCGTCGAAAGTGGTGGGGAAGTCGCGTGGGTTTGGATCGACGGGCAGGTCACGCACGGCGTTCGCAAGGCGCCGAGGTTTTCAAACGGTTTCGAATCTGTTTCGCAAGCGGTCGAGCCTTCGACGGCCGACTGCGAGCTTGTCGAGCGAATCGTCGCACATGTGGGTGCAGACTTCTTGTATGCGCGGATCGACCTCATGCGGTCCGGCGATCGGTGGCTCCTGTCCGAGTTGGAACTTATCGAACCGTCTCTGTTCTTCCATCAGCATCGACCAGCATTGGATAGGTTCGTGCGGGCCGTGAGCAAGCGGCTCTAATCGAAGAGTTTGACCATGGTGACGACGGTTGGGAGCCGCTCGTGTTCATCGTTGCCTGGATGAGCGATTGCGGCCATGATTATGAGTCCATTCGCAAGCAAGGCTTCTCGCGTCGGCTGGTGAAGCGAACAAGTGGTCCTGAACTCTTACCGTCCAATAACTTGGGTTAGACTGCGAACATGCTGATGGCTTTGGTGGCGGCGACTCTCTGTGTTTCTGACTCTCTCCGACTATGGACCGGCGATGCTCCAGGCGCGCTCGGCCAGGCCGATCAAGACATCCCCACGCTCACGCCGTACTTGCCCAAGCAGCCTTGTGGGACTGCGATCGTTATCTGTCCTGGTGGCGGATACGGCATGCTCGCCGATCATGAGGGCCGTGACTATGCCCTGTGGTTGAATCGGCTCGGTATCTCGGCATTTGTCCTCAAGTATCGGTTGGGCAGCCACGGCTATCGTCATCCGGTGATGCTCCAGGACGCTTCGAGAGCCCTGCGGACGGTTCGCTATCGCGCCAAAGAGTGGGGAATCGATCCTGCCAAGATTGGAATCATGGGCTCCTCGGCCGGAGGCCACCTCGCTTCAACTTTGCTGACTCACTTTGAGGCGGGAGCGGTTGGAAGTTCCGATCCTATCGAAGGCGTCTCATCTCGCCCAAACTTTGGTGTCCTCTGTTACGCGGTCATCAGCTTTGGGAAGTACGCTCATGTCGGATCGCGCGAAAACCTCATCGGAAAGAACCCCGATCCAAAGTTGGTCGAGGACCTGTCCAATGAGTTGCGGGTGACTGCCTCGACCCCGCCCTGCTTCATTTGGAGTACCGCCGACGATGGCGCGGTACCCGTTGAGAACAGCCTGCTGTTTGCGTCCGCGTTGCGCCAACACAAGGTTGCCGTCGAACTTCACGTCTATGAATCCGGTCCACATGGAATCGGACTTCAAGGCCCTCCAGACAGCGATAAGCTCCACCCTTGGACGGTTGAACTCGCGAGGTGGCTGAAATCGCATGATTGGGCAAACTAAGTCGCTTATTCACTTTCGCATGGGAAGTGCGTTATTATTGTGGCATGGGATTCTTCAGAAGGTTCTTCCGTACCAAACAGGTCATCGAACAGGAACTTAAAGTGGCCATTCGTTCGGGAGTTCTACCCGTCCAAGTGGTGAGCGTTGGTGAAGCGCTCGATTGTTGGAAG
>JADZBW010000134.1 GCA_020851885.1 Fimbriimonadaceae bacterium
CAAGCTTTGCCAGTAACCGCTCCGAACGGTCATTGGAGGGCATGTAACAGGCCTCGATTCGTCGGAGATGCAACTTCTCGAATCCAAACCGAATCACGGCGGCCACCGCCTCGTGCATGAGTCCATTGCCCTCGACCGCTTTGTCCAGCGAGTAGCCAATCGTCGCATGGTGCATGGGCCAGCCCTTCACATCTCTCAAACTCACGGTGCCCAAATAATCGTCAGGACTTAGCTCCGCGGCTTCCGAACCAAAGGACTTCAATTCTATCGACGGTTTCGCGATGAGGCGGAACCGAAACGCTTCTCCGTACCTTGCCTCGCTTTGGTCTCGTTCAGGAGCACCGATCCACGATGCCTCTTGGAAATAGGCTTCGTTCCGGCGAGGCTCCCACGGTCGGAGGTGCTCCCGATTCCGAACTAGATACCGAACGATGTGCCCGACGTGATCGACCATTGCGATCATTAGGATGAGCCGATCGGTTTGGATGACGGGCAGGTCGTCCACCATCTGGACCTGATAGCGCCCTGATCTCAAGATTCCTCCACCACTCATCAACCACCCGCTCCAATGCCGATAATCTCATTGATCGCGGTCTGAGTTTCCACCAACTTATAGAAGACGCCCTTCTTTTCCATGAGCTCTTCGTGGGTTCCAATTTCGGCGATTTCGCCTTTCTCCAAGACGACCAAGCGCGAAGCATTGCGGAGCGTCGAAAGTCGGTGGGCGATGGCAAAGGTCGTCCTTCCTTTTATCAATCGGCCGATTGCCTCTTGGATCTGCTTCTCGGTTTCTACATCGACCGAGGACGTTGCCTCGTCGAGAATCAGGATGCGCGGATCATGCAAGATTGCCCGCGCGATGCTGACTCTCTGGCGTTCACCTCCCGAGAGTTTTGACCCTTTCTCGCCAACCATGGAGTCGTATCCATCAGGCTTCCCAAGGATGAAGTTATGCGCGTTGGCTGCCTTCGATGCGGCAAGAATCTCATCGAAGGAAGCGCCGGGTTTTCCGTAGGCGATATTGTCGGCAATCGTTCCATTGAACAGGAATGGCTCCTGAAGAACGATTCCAATCTGATTGCGGAGATCCTGGAGTGCGATGTCCTTGTAGTCGATTCCGTCGATCTTGATCGAACCCGCGTCGGGCTCATAGAACCGACAAATGAGGTTGATCGTCGTCGACTTGCCGGCGCCTGATTTCCCTACCAAACCAATCATCTCGCCCGGCGCGGCGGTAAAGGCGATTCCCTTCAGGACGGGATTCGACTTGTCGTAGCCGAATCGAACGTTCTCGAACTTGACTTCGCCGCGGATCGGGAACTTCTTGCCGGGATCGCCATAGCTCTCCTTGTCCATGTCCATGATCTCGAAGATTCGATCGGCACCAGCCATCGCCCGGCTGAACCAGTTGTTGACCTGCGCGAACCACTGGAGTGGCCCATAAACCAACCCCAAGTAGGCTTGCATCATCCAGAACTGACTGAGGGATAGCCGGCCCTGAGTGATGAAGTAGCCCCCCACCGCCCAGCACAGGATGGTTCCCATCGTCGTGCAGAACATCATCGCGCCGAAGATCGTGAACCAATGGGAGTCGGCTCGGACGCCCGCATCGCGAAGTTCGTGGTTTCTCTGCTGGAATTTGGCGAATTCGGTGTCTTCCTTGGCAAATGCCTTAACGACTCGGATTCCGTGGAGCGACTCGTTCAAATGAATGTGGAATCGCGCCCATTTTTGCCCGACGCGATGAAACATCTGAGACATGGGTCGCCAGAATTTGATCCCGATCGCGACGACAAGCGGCACGGGAATCAAGATGATGAGGGCCATGATTGGTTGAATCACCAACAGGAAGACGATGACTCCGATCAATGTCAGGCCGTTGAGCAGGAGATAGGGAAGTCCATCGACCAGGAAACCCCAGACTCGATCGGTATCGCTGGTGACTCGGCTGCTGATCGCTCCCACCTGTTTCTTATCGAAGAAGTTGAGTTGAAGGAACTCGACGGCCCGGTAGACCGCCGCCCTCAAGTCTCCGGCGATGTTGCCCGCCAGCTTGGCCACCAGGCGATCGCGAGTGATGTTCACCGCCGTGCCAAGCACCGCGATGCCAAACCAAACGCCGATGAAAGACCACAAGGTAGGCAGATGGGTCTTCTTCTCGAAAACTTCGCCGATCAGCTTTCCTTGAATATACGGGGGTACCAAGTTGTTCAAGGTCGTGGTCAGGGACAAAGCGGCGAGGGCAATGGCGAACCACTTGTAAGGCAAGAGGAAGCGCGAGATGCGCATCAGGGTCTTGCCACGGTTGACGCACGCCGGGCACACACCATCCTTCTCCGGAAGCAGACGATTGCATTTCGCGCAGCGGAGTCGTTCGACCTTCAAATTGATGGAGAGCGGTTCGCCTTTGGCGAGCTGTTCGATGCCGCGCGCCGCTTCGCTGAACTTCGCCGCGACGGTTAGGGAGTAGGAGATGACGGGGATGATATCGCCCTTCCTCGTCACGATTTCCAGCCGACCGCCACCGACAAGCGGCTCGTTTCGAGCGCCTTTGATCTCCTGGATCGGCATCTGAAAGGCCATGGCGCCATTCGCTTCTACGACGCGCACGTATTCCGCTTCCACTTCCAACGACCTTCGGCCGAACCTCCCATCGTCCAGGAAGTCGGCTTCAAGTTCTATCAGGTGTGCTGGCCCTCCTGCGAGCGAACGCTCGCCTTGGCCTTCCTCGACGCGAATCGACATCTACCCCTCCGATAGACATAGCTTCGGCCCATCAGGATTCTCGATCCCTGGGGCGTTAATCAGTGCGCGAACTACAATCGGCAAGTGCCGCAGTTCGGAATTTCAATCTGAAGTTTAGCGACACCTTTCTTCGGAGCCGGGCGCGTCGGCAAGTGTCGCGTTGGAGGGCCATATTACCGACTGGTACTTCGGATGTCAAGCGTTTTGGGACCTAACTCTTGTCGAAGTATTGAAACAAAAAATTGGGCGGCGGAGATGTGTCTGTGGAAGGGATGGGACAAAGCCGCCCAAATGCAGGTCTCTTTGTTTGCGCGAGTTGTCTCGCTG
>JADZBW010000135.1 GCA_020851885.1 Fimbriimonadaceae bacterium
AGCTATCAGGCCGACTCGATGTTCGTCGATTCGACGACCGAACTTCGCGTCGTTCGCGAGACGGGCGTTGCGGGAGCCACCGGCTATGTCCTGACCGGCCCAACTGGCGAGATTCGGATGGCTTGGAGAGACGATGTGCTGCTCCTGGAACGAACTTCGAACATGATGTTCGACCCGCCCCTCCCGATCTTGGTCGCCAACTCAGATGCCAGAGTGGAGCGGCGATCCCACGTCAAGTGCCAAGGTTACTGGGGAGCGCTTGAAGGCGCTGCGGAATTAGACCAAGTCCCTTGGAAGGAGACCATCGGGGGACAGAAGATCGCGGTGGTAAAGAGCGAGGTGGTGATCCTTGGTGAAGGCCAACGCCTCCGCTTGGTGACGACTTTTCAACCTGGCGCCGGCATCCTCACCCAACGTCAGTGGGTCAATGGAAAGCAAGTCCTCAGCTTGGAACGGATCGGCGGCTCGTGACGTCCCAATCCTCACCGCCACGGCTAGGGAAATGGCCCTGCCCCTCTGAAGACGTCGATTCTTTCAATGATTTCGCACGTCCAGATTGCCTAGGAACCGACCGAAGACTATAGTGAACTGAATGGAACAACCTGCCCTAGTCGAGGGACCGCGTCAGGTGACGCTTAAAGAAGTCCGCTCGAATCCCAAAGTAAGAAAACTCATCGATGGCGCCAATGAAGTGATGCGCGCGATGGGTTATACAGAACATGGACATCGCCATGTTGGCGTGGTTTCCAGCATCACCGCTTATATCATGAAGGGGCTTGGCCTCTCCGCGAGGGAAGTCGAGCTGGGTCAAATCGCCGGGTACCTCCACGATATCGGCAACGTGATCAACCGCGTCGATCACCCGATTTCCGGCGCGAATATCGCTTTTGTGATCCTCAACGAGATGGGGATGGACCCGGCCGAGATCGCCCCCATTTTGGGCGCGATCGGCAACCATGAGGAACTTGTCGGCACGCCGGTCTCCAACATGTCGGCCTCCCTGATCATCGCCGACAAGAGCGACGTGCACTATAGCCGCGTTCAGAATCCGATCATCGAGACTTTCGACATCCATGACCGGGTCAACTATGCCGTCCAAAAGAGCCGCGTCGAGATGCGGGCCGAGGATCACGCGATCGAACTGACCCTTGAGATCGATACCAAGCAGGCCACCGTCATGGAGTACTTCGAGATCTTTCTGAGCCGCATGGTGATGTGCCGCAAGTCGGCGGAGGTTCTGGGCTATAAGTTCGGTCTCAGCGTGAACGGCGTCTACCTGGAATAGCAAAAAGCCCCTGACACTCGGTGTCAGGGGCCATTCGCGTTACTTGTGGAAAGCCTTAGGCTTTCTTGCGTCGTCGAAGGAGGGCCAAGGCGCCCATTCCGAGAGCGGCCATCGTTGCGGGCTCAGGAACGGGAGCGGCTTCAATATCCCAGGAGTTGAATGCGCCCGTATCGCCACCGGCATTGTCCGATATATTGAGGGTCCAGTTGCCAGCGACGCTGTTGTTTAGGCCGCTGATGCTTACCGGAAGGTAGGCGAAGAGGGCGTCTCGCGAAGAGGCTTGATAGTCGCCGCCCGGGATCACGAAGGACGTATCACCGGCCGCCGCTGCGGCCCAGAGGTTGGCGCCACCGTCGATAAATCGATAGTCGCCGCCTAAATTCGAGCTGTCTCCAAGTCCGGTGGATGTCGTCGAACCGACGCGTTGGAACAACTGGATGCTGTTGCCGCTCGCATTGGTCACGGTGACGACCAAGTCGCCGATCCAAGTATGGGTGAGACCGTTCAATCGGATGAACGAAACGGCGCCGATGGCGTCGGGAACGTTGATCAGAAAGTTGGCGCCTGCGGGAGTGGAGTCAGGAATACCGCCACCAGGGCCAGAATAGAGATTGGCGAATACCGACGACCCGAAGGCCGTGGCTAACGCAACAAGCAAGAGCTTCTTCATAAGATTTCCTCCAAAATTACAACTTCACTGCAATGTGACGCGAATCGAAATTACATTGTATACGAATCAGTCGCACTTGCCAAGGTCTTCGCAAGGCAAATTTGGATTCCCGGTATTTTTTACAATGTTGAATCGAAGAGGTGCGAACTCGACCGGTCCCGGGCCAGGGAAAGCGAACATTCTGGTACAATCCGCATTCGCCTTAACCGGCTCGCTGCGCCCTAGCAATGTCCGAAGTCTTGGAGACCGTGACGGAGGCTGGCGCCCAAGCCCAAAGTGAGCAACTATGAGTAAGAAATACGAAGCCTTTTATATTGTCAAGCCTGATTTCAATGACGGCGACGTCCAAAAGATCGCCGATCACTTCAAGGGAATCGTCGAGAACCACGGCGGCACCGTGGAGAAGGCCGGCAAGTGGGACAAGCGGAAGCTCGCCTACGAAGTCAACGGGTTCAAGGAAGGAAACTACGTCCTGATGAACTTCGAAGCACCTGCCGATCTTCCCGCCGAACTCGGCCGCTTGATGCGCATCAACGACGATGTCATCCGACATCGAATTTACAAGCTCGAGGACTAACCATGGTCAATAACGTCGTGCTCGTCGGCCGCCTCACCCGCGATCCGGAACTCCGGACCACGAACACCGGCAAGAGCGTCTGCTCCTTCTCGATCGCCGTCCAGAAGCGGATCAAGCCGCAAGATGGATCGCCCGATGCGGACTTCTTCAACATCGTCGCTTGGAACAAGGACGCCGACTATGTGGTGAACTACCTCACGAAGGGCCGCCTGGTTGCCGTCGAGGGTCGGCTGCAGTCGCGCAAATACACCGCCAGCGATGGCAGCAACCGCGAAGTCGTGGAAGTCGTCGCGAGCAGCGTCCAAGGCCTCGACCGTCCGCGCGACGATCAGGGCGGAGGCCACGAAGGCGGGCGTCCCGCCGCCGCCGTGACGGCGGCACCCGCAGCCGACGAATACGATCCGTTCGCGGACGAGTAGTCATAAGGCTGGGGAAAGGACCTGTAGGTCATCCAGTCCTGCAGGTCCTTTTTGATTTGCGTCCAGCTAAACTCTCGCCATGTCCAAATGGCAGGATTCTCACCACTCAGGTCGCTCCTTCAATGGCGAGCGTTTGGGCGAGCAGGCTTTCGCCAATTGCCAATTCGAGCGATGCGGTTTCGTCGCCGCCCAGTTCGAATCCGCAAGACTCCAGCGATGCCAATTCGAGGACTGCGATTTCACCCGGGCCAACTTCGCCGACGCCAAGCTGCGCGGCTGCGTCTTCACCCAGTGCAACTTTACGGATGCGAATTTCTTTTCCGCGCTTTTGGAAGCCGACCGGCTCATCGGATGCAGGTTCGAAGGCGCCGACCT
>JADZBW010000136.1 GCA_020851885.1 Fimbriimonadaceae bacterium
GAAGGCAACTCCCTGATCCCACGTAAGAGAGTAACCGTCAGTATCTAGTATTCGACGGTGGTAATCGGTTGCTCGCCCGTTTCAAACATCGGCACACCTGAATAAGCCTCACGCCCTTTGTTATCCACCAAGACAAACTCTGCATATCCAAGCGTGTCGCGGTTCGTCAGTATGGAACTTCGAAGAGACTTAATACCCCAAAACGTCAGTTCCGGAGCAATGACTCGCACTGCGATCTCTCGCCAGTTTTCTTTTGTAAGCCTGCACCTTTGCAGATCATCTTCCGCGATAGATTGGATGATTGCATTACAGTCTCCCGCTATGGCTCGTTCAAATGTTGATCGGGACTGATCCACAAGACCTGGTTGGGGTCGGAAGACCATGTAAGCCGCAACTGCCGCTAGAACGCAAAGAACCGTGCATGTTACGACGGGATGTTTCCGACCCAAGATCAACCCTATCCTCCTCCGCCCGGAGGCAATACCGGAACCGGGATCGGGATCCCTCCTGCACAGTCCATCGGCAATGGGTAAGTCACGCAAGCGCCGCCAAGGTACCAAGTTTGATGTGTTACCGAGCAGATGGGTCCAACAGCTACGCACTTGTACCACCAAACGCTTCTACGGCAGCAGCCTGTTGGGATAGTAGACCAACAGTCGGCTGGTAGGGCCCTACTGGATTGGGCTCCAACCTGCGGTGTCATCGGAACAATAGGCTGCACCGCCCGTACCACCCGGCTCTGAGACCACGCCCCCATCGGCAAACGCTAGCGAAAGCGCTAGCACCAGACCAATCGCCGAAGCAATCGAATGACGCTTTGGTATCTTCAATTTCATTTCCTCCTCTGGTGTTCAAACCACCACATTCGTTCTGGCCAATTACCAGAATCGTAGATCCGTATCAGGGATCCAGATACGCTCACACCAAATAGCTGTCTCCTTATGAACGCCCCATTGTCCAAGGGCAAGTTGGGATCATTATTAAACGGATCCATATAGAGCACCGCGCCATCGTATAGTTCCTGAGAGTAGCGCGACCATGTAAGGGTCTGCCCATCCATGGCCGGGTCTATGAAAAGTGCCGGATATACTTTTCCTACATCAGGGGACCTGCTATTAGGGGAATTGGGTGGCAGAAGAGTAAGTTGGGTTGGAATCCGTTCGAAAGACGGCATCGGCGGCAGTCCCATCTCAAAGCTGTCACCATACTTCCCAATACCATCGTAGTCTATTTGATAAAGAGTGGTTTGTTGTGCGATTTGCCGCATGTTGGATTTCGACTTCGCAATTTTTGTCGCCTGTTTCGCACTTACTAGAACTGGGAATAATAACGAAGCCACGATCACAATGATCGCCAACGCGGTCAAAGCTTCGATAAGTGTAAATGCAGCGATTCGTCTACCGGTCACGTAGAAACTCCTCTATTGTTTGTTCGAATTGCTGAGATCTTACCAAAATCCCGTTTTCGTCGACGAGATAACAACGCGGCAAAAAGGCGGCGTTCAATAGATCAAAGTCACCAGCGTTGCATTGCAAAACATCCCCGATCTTGATTGGTGAAGCAACACGATTTAGAGCATTGTTTCCAAATGAAAACTCAACGAGTCTAACATGGACTCCCTTTGTTGATACTTTCGCTAGTACAGATAGGGGCAACTTTGCCATGGAGCAAGATCGACATGACCCAACGGCCACAAGAAGATTCACGCGGCCACTTAGGGAAAGCGATTTGAGATTGGATCCTAGCCTCGGGCCAGTTGGCTGGAAAGCGCCTTTTATTCCTTGGCTATGATGCTGAGTACGCGCGGGTGGGGCCGAGGGGGGGGCAATTCTAACAATGTTCCACCCAAGCGCGAACACCGCGACTGGTAGCAAGACAACATATGACTTTCCAGAACTGTTCACTCAATGATTATCCTATCACAGAAAGTCCCAGAATGACAGAAACGTTTGATTATTAACTTCCCGTGGCCGAGTCGACCGTCAGTAATCTTCGTTGGGAATCTGCCGACCACAATGATGCTCACGTGGCTCCCGAAGCCCTCGGCAAGTCCGACCTCGCCTTGACCCGAGCCAGTAACAGTTGTTCATAGGTTTCCGGAAACCGGAATTCCGCCGAAGTAAACGACGCCAGTGGCAAGCGGCGAGTAAGACTCTCGGAGGCGTCAGATGGTTCGAAACCCATGACGACGCCGACAGGCTGACCGATATCGAGGTTGGCGGATTGACGATCAAGTCGTTTGGATGCGATGCCGCTGGGCGCACAACGAGTGCGGTTAGCGGAGCTGGCACCACATCTCTTGCCTTCGACGGCGACGAATACGTTTACATGCAATGGTCTCGACACAAGAGTTGGCAGGATGGATTCTGGTGAGACGAGTACTTACACGCGCAACGACGCGGGCGCGACCGCCTCACCAAGAACCGGTCCTAAACGATGCGATTACGAGTAATGGTAGTCGCCCTTATCGGCTTCTTCGATGTATCGGGCCAGCAGATCGACGCAGGCGTCGACATCGCCACCATGCACGGTCTCGTTCACGGTATGAACATAGCGCGTGGGGATCGACAACGTTAGCGAAGGGATTCCGCCGTGGAGTCGTTGAATAGCTCCGGCATCGGTGCCGCCCATGCCGAGGATCTCTATCTGGTGCGCGATCTTCTTCTTCTCCGCGATCGTGCGGAAGTGATCGAACACCTTTGGATGGCAGATCAGCGAACTATCGAGGAACTTAATGGCGGCGCCGGCGCCCAGCTTGGTCACGTGATCCTGTTCTTGGATTCCAGGAATGTCGTTTGCAAGCGTGATATCGAGCGCGATGCAGATGTCCGGCGCGATTGCCGAACCGCTTGCGGCGGCTCCCCGCAAGCCGATCTCTTCCTGGACAGTGGCAACGGCATGGACCTCGACGGCATGGTCCTTGGCGGCCTTGACGGCCTCGATCATCACGTACAAACCAACCCGATCGTCCATTGCCTTGCAGGTGTAGAGGTCGCCCATCTGCTGAAGCGTCCGGTTCATGGTGACCATGTCCCCGATCCGGATCTTGGCCTTGGCTTCGTCGCCGCTGAGCCCGGTATCGACGAAGAAGTTGGCGACTTCCTGCTTGGCCGCAGCTTCGGCATCAGTGAGCATGTGCTTAGGTTTGGTGCCGTACATCATGACCCCATTTCGAACCTCGGACTTCGTGTGGATGAACACGCGCTGCGAGTTCATTTGGCGAGCATCCCAACCGCCGAGGGGTTGAAGTCGGAGGAATCCCTTATCGTCGATGTACTTAACGACGAAACCGATCTCGTCCATATGGGCGGCAAGCATGAGCTTCCTGGGGTTCTTGCCCTTCTTGGTGGGTTTCTTGACGCAGTGCAAACTGCCCATGGAATCGACATGGAAATCGCAGAGGCCCTTCAGCTCTTTGCGGACGATTTCGCGGATGGCATCTTCCTGGCCAGGGACGCCGTGAGCCTCGGTGAGGCTTTTCAACAGGTCAACATTCATCGACTTGGGTTTACCTGATCTTCGCTGCGCTCGGCTCACGTTCTGGATCCTCGCGAAGGCCCGCCTGGTTGTCTGAGATCGATCGGGACAAATTGGGTCGTGAATTCCTACGACTATCGGCATGCGGCGACTTCCTTAGGGCAATGATGTGGCTAGGTGAACGA
>JADZBW010000137.1 GCA_020851885.1 Fimbriimonadaceae bacterium
GCGGGGCAACCAGGACACCTTATCGCCGCAGTTAAAGAGGGTAAGGCGGACGCCGTGCTGGTCGCGAGCATCGTCCATGACGGCACTTATAGCATTCGAGAACTGAAAGCATCGATGGCATGCTCGGGAATCGTGGTGCGAAATGTCTAAGGCTAAGCAGCCTGACGAATAGCCCGATAAGGAATGGGCTGAGATGGCATTCTTGGGGGCCCTACTTCAAGATCCAAATCCAGCATCAGCGTCTTGCTGACGGCCGCACGATTGCGGTTCTTGAAGTCTTCGGCGCTCGATCCCGGGATGGCGGCCATTGGGTCGACTTTCAGTTCCTTGCATCGAAACCAGTCGGTGCTGGCATACTCCCGCCCCACCATTGGGGAGGCCACATGGACTTCCGAAATCTGGGCAAGCTCGCTGCACGAATCCGTCTCCAGAACCTGAAGGGCATCGACGACGATGACTGGCCGATCGGAGTGTTTTGCCACCATGCGAATATGGGCCACATGTTCCGGTTGAGTGAAATCACCGTAGTAGGCGGGCATGAGGATCACCGCGCGAGACCCATGCCTGCTGGCGTGCTGGGCCAAATCGAGGCTGGAGGAAGTCGAGAGCGTGCTGACGTTGACGATCATGTTCAGTTCCGCGCGCGAAATCTGATGGACCCACTCCACAAGCTGCTTCCGCTCAGAAAACGTCAGCGCCGTGAATTCTCCCAAATCAGATGCAACGACGAGCCCGTCCACTTGGGCCCGAACATAATATCGGAGTAAACGGGCCAATCTGACTTCGCCGATCGTCGAACCGTCATCAGTGAACGGGGTAACAAGCGGCACAAATTGACCGGAAATTTCCAGCATCGCCAATGTAATCATGTGGCGAATCAACCTAATACTGGAGGGTTAACCTGTTAGAATTGTCAGCCAGCGCGTTTCCGTGAAGGTGTTCGGACCAATCGTCGCCGTAAATCGGATCGGGAATGTTCCGGAAACTCCGGCTGGAACGTTGACCGTCAAGACGCGTCGAATTCCCGCCCGCGAATTGTAGATGATGAATCCCTTGTCATCTCCCTTCAAGATCTCCCAGCCGGAAGGCGTTTCCACGCTGCAAGACCCGTCCAATCGGTTTTGCGTATTGGATTTCACATAGAACGGAATCTTCAGGCTGGTCGTCCCGCTCTTGAGTGATATCCGGTTGTCGGCAATGTCGAATTCAACGGTTGGCGCGATGCGGTAGCTTGCCTGGATCACCCCTGGAGCGCCATCTCCCGACGTCAATGTCCCGTTCAGTAGGTGGTATCCGGCCGGCGCATCCTTTGCCGTTCGTGTTTCATAGTCGACAAATGCCCGTCCTTTCTTATCGAATGCGGGGAACGGCACTCCCAATGTGCTGACCCTCTCCGAGAGCGCGCCCAACGGCTTGATCTCGAGCTTCTTAAGTCCGATCTCGTCTTTTGAGTTAAACGTGAAACGGATCTTCGTCGAGTTGCCCGGCGTCAGCGTCCGCCCGCTTTCTTCGACATTCCACTTAAGCCCCGCTGGCAAGGCGCTCGCTCGCTGCATAGCAAGCTTGATGAGCGCCCCTACCCTGGGTTGGAAAGGCTCTTGAACCGGAGATGATTCGGCCACGACATCCGCCCGCACCAAGAACTTCTCGTTGTCTTTGGTTGGAAGGACGGCAAGCCCAGGATCGATGATCGAGGCTTCCACCGTGACAATTCCGCCATCGACCTTTGCCACCGCCATGGATGACAGCGAAAATGCTGGGTGATCGATCCACTTGGGGCCGGACACCTGCGTTGCGTCCAAAGTGCGCACCACGACCGAACCCTTGCCGTCGACCACTCTCACGCGAATCTCGACGTTGTCTTTGCCAACCAGCCAGCCGTCCTGCCTGGTATCAAGACTGAGAATCAGATCCCGGTCGACTGGCATCTTCGCGGCCAGATAGAGCTTTCCGGGCTCCCATTGAAGGAAAGTCTCACCTTCATTCGAGCGAGCCAATGGATCCCATTCGTCGGTTTCGATGACTCCATCGACCTTTGGCGTCAATGCCAAGCGGGTCGGCTCCACGATGCTCTGCGGCTGGGAGAATTGGGGAGCATCTTGAATTGGCGCTGCAACCAAGGCAGCGAGGATTGCGGGGACGATCATAGTTGTAATCCAAGACGAATCTAAGCCCGGCACGGCACCATGGAAATCATGTTCTTTGAGGATTCAAATCACTATTTGGCAGGAACATTGGAGCTACGCAAAGAATGCAGATCACAATGCTTCATCATCGCGGTCTTACATTCGTTTTCGCAGCGGTGGGCTTGGCCCTTTCCATGGCGAGCGGGGCTCAGTCCGGCAACAAGGCTAATTGGAAACTCGCTAGTCGCTTCACAACCGAGGCGCTCAGGCCCTTCACGTACAGTGCCAGCCTGACGCCCAACTTCATCAACAAGTCGGACCAGTTCTGGTACTCATGGCGTGACAGTCAGGGAATCCACTTCTGGAGAGTCGAGCCCAAAGCGAAAAAGCGCGAAGTCCTCTTCGACAGCGCCAAGATGGCGGCAATGCTCTCCGAGGCTCTCAAGAAGCCCTATGACACCACCAATCTGCCGATCACAACGGTGACGTTTGATGAGAAGAACGACAAACTCATCCGGTTTACCGTCGAAGGGAATCGCTTCGAGTACGACTTGGTCAAGGGCGAACTCAAGAATCTGGGGAAAGCGACGGGCCGACCGGGAGACGACGGCGCTGCCCAAGACGCAGGGAGTCGCGGAAATCGGGGAGGTGGTGGTTTCCAAGGCGGCCCGGGTGCGTTCAATCGCGACTTTCGGAACTACTCACCCGATCGGAAAGGCTTCGCTTATGCCCAGGACCACAACCTGTATTTCGTAGAAGTCGTGGATGGAAAGGATCAGCCTCCCATCCAATTGACGAAGGATGGCGCCAAGGACTACAGCTTTGGCAGCCGAGAGGCCCTCGATGAATTGCGCCAGCAATTCCAGCAAGACCAACAGCAGGGAGGACAAGGCCAAACCCAAGCTCCGCCTCCAAGTACCGAAAAGCGCGTTAGAGCGAATGTCACCTGGTCCAAAGACTCCAAGCGATTCTATGTCACTCGATCCGATAATCGGAAAGTCAAAGACCTGTTCCTTGTCAACAATCTTGCCGAACCGCGGCCGACGCTACTGACCTACAAGTATCCAATGCCCGGCGAGACCGAGGTCGAACAAACCGAGTTATTTGCCTTTGACCGAAGCAAGAAGGAACTCAAGAAGCTGCTTGTCGACAAGTACAAAGACCAGCGCCTGATGAATATCCACTGGCAAGACACCACATCGGACACTTTGCGGCTTGTTCGACGCGACCGGCTCCAAAGAAACCTCGAAGTGTGCGAGGTCTACATGGACACCGGTAGCGTCAAAGTACTTCTTACCGAGAAGGTCGAGAACGCTTTCCTGGAAACCCAGGAAATCCGCTACGTCAAGCCAGGCGGAGACTTCATCTGGTTCTCCGAGCGATCAGGATGGGGCCACTATTACCTTTACGGCAACGACGGAACATTCAAAAATGCGATCACATCAGGCTCCTATCGAGCCTCTCAAATCGTCGATGTAGACGCGGACAAGGGGCTCCTCTGGTTCCAGGGCGTTGGCCGCGAAGCCAATGAGAATCCCTATTACCGACATCTGTACCGCGTCAAGTTGGATGGAAAGAGTCTGACCCTTTTGGACGCGGGCGACGCCGATCATTCCTCGACGGTTTCACCCACCAAGAGGTTTGCCATCGACGTGGCATCCCGCACCGATATGGCGCCGACCATTTCGCTTCGAGATGAGGATGGCGATGTTATCCTCAAGTTGGAGGAAATGGACCTCAGTCGGCTCAAAGAGACCGGATGGAAGATGCCCGAGACATTCAAAGTCAAGGCTGCCGACGGCGTTACCGACATCTATGGCAACCTCTGGAAACCGGTCGATTTCGACCCGAAGAGGAAATACCCGATCATTGCCAACGTCTATCCGGGTCCCCAAACGGAGAGCGTTTCGACAACTTTCTCGGCGGCCGGGACCAATCAACGACTCGCCCAACTTGGATTCATCGTGATCCAAATTGGCAATCGCGGCGGCAATCCTTCCCGTTCGAACGCCTACCACAGCTACGGCTACTACAATCTGCGCGATTACGGCCTGGCCGACAAGAAGGCCGGGATCGAGCAGTTAGCAATGCGGTTCCCATGGATCGACATCGATAAGGTGGGAATCTTCGGACATTCCGGAGGAGGCTTCATGACGGCGGCCGCGTTGCTGCTTCCGCCTTATAACGAGTTTTTCAAGGTGGGAGTCTCCAGTTCTGGCAACCACGATAATAACGTCTACAACC
>JADZBW010000138.1 GCA_020851885.1 Fimbriimonadaceae bacterium
GTGCCAAGTTGCCGATGGAGCCTAGGATCACGACAGCGGAGGATGCGGCGATGATTCGCTTTGCGTTTTTCATGACTTCACTCTTTAGTGGACTTCCATAGGGTCAACGTTCAACTGTCGCGTTCGTTACGTCTGTAGGAATGGGGAGCATGCATAGAAAGACTCGGAAACTGGCGGTGGCTTATCTGGTCTTCCAAACGGTAGTCGCCTCGATTTGGTGGGTGGCGATGCTACTGCGGCCAGAATGGCGGGCCTGGTTCTTCGTGGATCCCAATGCGGAGATGCATTGGATGTCCTTCCTCTTGCCCGACCTGGTATTCATCGTAGGCGCGGGGTGGCTTGCGGCAATAGGTCTCCGTCACGAACACCGATGGGGTTGGGCGATGCTTGTCCTTCATGCGGGCGGAGTCGGATATGCGGCCCTTTTCAATTTGGCGACGACAATGATTTCGGGAGTCGCTTGGCCAGGGACGCTCCTGATGCTCGCCAGCTTTGTGGCAGTGACTTGGTTCTGCCGAAGGCTCCGTCCTCAATGAAGCTCTTGACGGAAACAAGGACTTCGCGGACTCCATCCGTGCCGATCAATGTCCTGAAGACCTTGGGTCAGATCGTTGCGTTTTGGGGCTTCTTTCTGGGGCTGGTCCCCACCGGGATCATCGAAGTCGAACGTCGACTGGGGTGGGCGGCCCTGCCGATTCCATCGGGCATCGGTTGGGCGTTGTTTGGCTTGGCGAGCGTGCTCGGGCTATGGAGCGGGATGATCTTCGCGGTCAAGGGTGGTGGAACACCGCTGCCGCTCGATACGACAACCCAACTGGTCGTACTGGGTCCTTACCGAGTGGTACGCAATCCGATGGCCTTGGCAGGAATCACGCAAGGGATTGCGGTCGGGTTGGCTCGTGGCTCACCAACAACGGTGCTTTACAGCCTGGCCGGGGCAATCGCTTGGCATCTTTTCGCCCGGCCCTGGGAAGAGTCCGACTTGGAACGTCGGTTTGGTGACCCATACCGAAGGTATCGAGAGGCGGTGCCACTTTGGCGACCCAGGCTGAAGCCCTACCCGCAAGTCAATGCGGGTCCGCTGACAGAAACTTCTCAAGATACGCTCGTCCCGCTTGGCCATGCCACTCAAGATGGCGAAACTCCGCCATAAGTCGAGTTGCGGCCAGGCGAACTTCCTCCTCGCCTTTCGCGGCGAGAATTGCCGGCGCCAGCTCTTCCTTGATGAGATCGGCCGCCTGAAGGAGGTCGTGAATGTCGACGGCGATCCCATCGACTCCCTCTTGCTGATAGCCGGTGGCGAGCAAGCGATCCTGGACGGCCTCCCCAAGCAGCCAATGCTCGGCCACCATGGGATCGGTGCTGCCTTCGTTGGGATCGCGGTCCTTTACCATTTAGGCCGCCTCGTCGCTTTCTCCAAGTTTTCGGGCTTGCTCGTCTTGGACGAGGGCGTCGATCATCGACTGGATGTCACCGTCCATAAAGGTCACCATGTTGTGGGCTTGGAAGCCGATGCGGTGATCGGTGATGCGGCTTTGGGGGAAGTTGTAAGTGCGGATCTTCTCACTGCGGTCACCGGTGCCGATCTGGCCCTTTCGCAAGCCAGATCGCTCGGCGGCCAGTCGTTCTTGTTCCAGTTGATAGATCTTGGCGCGAAGGACAGCCATCGCCTTGAGCTTGTTTTGAGCTTGGCTGCGCTCGTCCTGACACGTCACGACGATCGCGGTTGGTTTGTGGATGATCCGAATCGCGGTCTCGTTCTTCTGCATGTGCTGTCCGCCGGCCGATGAGGAGCAGAAGGTCGAGACTTCCAAATCGTCGTTCTTGATATCGACGTCCACTTCTTCGGCCTCGGGAAGGACGGCGACGGTTACGGTGGAGGTGTGGATGCGACCTTGGCTCTCGGTGGCCGGGACACGCTGGACTCGGTGAACTCCGCTCTCGTGCTTGAGTTGACTGTAAGCTCCCATCTCGTTGATGTTGAAGACGGCGCGGGAGACCCCGCCTATGCCACTCTCTTCGAGATCGACGACCTCCGTTTTCCAACGGCGGCGTTCACAGTAGCGAAGGTACATCCTCATCAATTCGCCCGCGAAGAGGGCGGCTTCATCGCCGCCGGCGGCGGGCCGAATTTCCACGATCACGGGCTTGTCGTCGAGCGGATCCTTCGGGACCAACATGCCCTTGAGTTTGAGCTCCAATTCCGTGATCCGCAACTTCAGCGGGTCTAATTCGGCGAGCGCCATTTCCTTCATTTCGGGATCGTTGAGGAGTTCCTGGGTTTCGTCCAGGTCCTTGAGGGTCTTGCGGTAGTCGCGGATCGTGGTGACGATCGGCTCAAGCTCCGCACGCAGTTTCCCCAGGCGCTGCATCTCCTTTGGGTTCGTCACGATCGCGGGATCGTTGAAGTCGGCCTCAACGGATTCGAATCGTTTCTCGATTTCCTGGAGCTTGTCAAGCATGTGCAGGAGAGTTTACCGGAGGGCATCCTGACAGTTCAGGAGGACCTAAGCCGTGGCCCTGCGCAGAGGAGTCTGGGGCGATTGGGGCGGATAATGGGTCTCGAACCCACGACCTCCTCAGCCACAGTGAGGCGCTCTAACCCCTGAGCTATATCCGCCGCGCGACGTTGATTATACCAAGCGGTCCGTCGGGACTTGTGGAAAGACCCTATGAGGACCGATGGGGCTCGGATTCGACACCCTTTCAAATGCTCTCAGAGGGACCGCTGATCTCTTTGATCCACTTGGCCGTGGTGTCAGCTCTTTGCCGAGTTGGAGGGACTTCGCCTGACGGCCTGCTGCCGCGAGATTGCCACGACGAAAATGGTCAACGACGAGCCGATTGATCGAGCGGCGTCTCCCATGAACCCACGCTGCCTCGGCCAGGTGCAAGAGGCAACCGACCTTTCGGTGCAGTACTCTCTTGAGCAATGAGCGATCTCGTCCCGGTTGGCGTTGCCTTGGGGTCCAACATTGGCGACCGTTTGGGGAACTTACAAAAGGCCCTCGATGAACTCGCCAATGTCGTCGAGGACATCGAGGTATCGGGAATCTACGAGTCGTCTCCCATGTACAAGATCGATCAACCGGAATTTCTCAACGCGGCTGTCGTCGGATTCACAATGCTCGGTCCAATGGCGATGCTTCGGGAATTGAAGCGAATCGAGGCCAAGGTTGGTCGCCTGGAGCGGGAGAGAAACGGTCCGCGCGAGATCGACCTCGACGTTATCTTCTACGGAGCGCTGAGTCTGCTCAGTCCAACGCTTGCCCTTCCCCATCCAAGAATGGCGGAGCGGCGATTCGTGCTTTTGCCGCTTGCCGAACTACGCCCATACCTAAAGTTGCCCAAGATGGTGGCAATCTCCGAACTTCTAGATCAAACTGAGTGCCAATCCGGGGACGTCCTAAGAAGCAACCATGCCGTTCTTTCAATACCAGGCGACCGATAAGCAAGGGAACCCAATTCAAGGAACGGTGCAGGCAAGCGATGTTCAAGAGGCCAGTCGGGCATTGGCGCTTCAGGGATTCCGCGTCTCGGACCTTCGCGAACCGGGAGCCGCGCCCCCAATCGCACGACCGGCAACCGCGCCACCCAATCCGATCGAGTCGGTGCGTCCGTCGGGAGTAGCTCTTCAACCACCGGCGGCGAAGCCGATCGGGCCGATCCGCAAGACGCGTAAAGGAACTGACAAGGACACCTATTTTCTCTTTTCGCAAATTGCCAGCTACCTGAAAGCGGGCACGAATCCCGCGACTGCATTTGCCGAAGTCGGTCGCAAGTATCCGAGATCAGACTACCGTGAGGCATTTCAGATGGTCGCAGCGAAGGTCACGGAAGGCAAGGGAATTGCGGAAATCATGGAGCAGTACCCCTACCTCTTCTCTCCGAATGTCGTCGGCCAGGTCCGAGCGGGTGAATATGGCGGGTATCTGCCGGAAGCAATGGACTCGATTGTGGATCAGGCGGACGCAAGTCGCAAGATGCGAAGGTGGTTCTTATGGCTTGGAATCTCTGTTTTCAGCATCCTGCCCTCCTATCTTATTGGCAAGGGACTGCTGGGTGGGGTCCTCCGAAGCTGGGACACCCAGGAGGCAACGGGGGGGACGGCGCCCGTTGGACCGGCCGTGATGGCGGGCATCGTCAAGGAGTTTTCAGGACCCCTGGGCATTTTCTCGATCGTCTCGATGACGCTCCTGATCGTGGGAATCTACGTATGGCAACAGATGCCGCTGAGAGTGACCCGACATCGTTTGGCCCTTGCCGTGCCGACGGTCGGCAAAAGGGCCCGCGCGGAGGCGTTCGCCGCGTTCGCTTGGAATTTGAGCCATCTGGGTAAGGCGGGGATTACCCCGATTCAATCTTGGCAACTGGCGGCCGACACGGTCCCCAATCAGGCGATCAGGGAGACGCTGCTCGAACAGCGTGCCCATATGAATGATCGGACGAAGCTCAGTGAGGCTCTTCAGCGCACGAAGATGCTTCCCTACGAATTTGGCGCGATGGTCCAGACGGGAGAGATCACGGGTGACATCGCCGGTCAATTGATGAACGGGGCGAGGTCTCAACAGGATGAATTCCGATATCAGGACAATGCGGCCAAGAAGCGGGCGGGATGCTGGATCGCCCTGGTCAATGTGGCCTTTGCCGCTCTTCTGTTCTTCTGGCTTTACTCCGACTTATTGCTTGGGGTGATGGATAAGTTCAGCAAGGAATAACGACGACTTGGCGAAGAGATTCCGTCTAGCAAGGTAACTATGCCGTCTTTTGAATACACTGCCATCAACGCCCACGGGAACGCCGAGACCGGAACGGTCTTGGGACTGTCTCTGACGGATGCGGCACAGCAATTGGCGGAGAAGGGGCTGAAGGTCGAACGAATCAACCTTTCCCAATTCCTGGGTGATCCATTGTCGGCGGTACCCGCACCTCCTCCTACGACCACTACGGCGACGGTGGAATCGCCAAAATCGGAATTCGACCAGGGGGGTCCTCCGGGCGAGAGCCCCTATTCCACTGAGAAGCAGGCTGAAATCCCGGCGCCACCCCCCGCTGAAGCGCGTTCCTATTTTGCGACGAGCGTTGCCGGTCCTCTCGTCGGCCGGGTCAGCCTGAACAATCTGATGTTCTTCTTCAGGCAATTCGGAACGATGATCGAAGCGGGCGTCCCGATTGTGCAGAGTCTGGAAACGTTGGCGGGGCAGGCAACCGATCCACGAATGGCCCACGTGATCCGCGAGATGAAGGGACACGTTCTTGCCGGCAGACCCATTAGCGCCGGCATGCAGCGCTATCCAGAGGTCTTCTCGCCACTCCACATGAGCCTTATTCGGGCGGGTGAGGAAGGTGGGTACGTTGCCCTCGCGTGCAAGCAGGTCGCCGAGTACATCGAGCAAGAAATCCGGATACGGAACCTGTACAAGCGGTCGCTGTTCATGCCGAAGATGACGGTCATCTCTTCGATCCTCATCATCGCGGCGGCGAATTGGATCATCGCCACCTATACCAAGGGACAGGGGATTTGGTCTCCGCTGACCCAGATCAGCACCTGGATCATCCTGGGTCCGATTCTGATTGGCCTCTTCCTGTTCTTTCGCGTTGGGCTCGCCAATCCCCGAATCCGCTACTCTTGGGATGCCTTCATCATCAAGATTCCCTACCTTGGCAACACCTTGCAGCAGTTCGCGATGGCCAAGTTTGGACGGGCGTTTGGCACATTGTATGCGGGCGGGGTCTCCATCCCCAAGTCGATCCAATTGGCGGCCGATGCCTGTGGCAATGAATACCTTCGTGCCCAAATTCATCCCGCTTCCAAGCAGTTGGAAACAGGCGATGCGATCACGGAGACCTTGCGTTCCACGAGAGCTTTCACGCCGATCGTCATGGACATGATGTACACCGGCGAGGCGACGGGCAACTTGGACAGCATGCTGACCAAGGTCTCGGACTTCTATGAGGACGAGGCGGAAGTCCGCTCCCAGCAGTTAGGCAAGGTGGTCGGGGTCGTCGCGATCGTCGCCGTTGGGATCTACGTATTGATCGTTCTGGTGAAGTTCTACTCGGGTTATTTCAACGCGCTCTTGAACTCGGCTAACGGCGATTGAATCGTCTAGAATTGGAATCCTGTTGGAATCGCTAGGA
>JADZBW010000139.1 GCA_020851885.1 Fimbriimonadaceae bacterium
CCAACTTTAGCGAGGGCCAGAATAGTCATGTGATCGAAGCGATCGCGGAAGCGATCCGATCGGTCGATGGGGCCAAGCTTCTCGATGTGGATCCCGGAAAGTCCACCAACCGAACCGTCTACACGTTTGCCGGCGAGCCTGGACCGGTGCTCGAAGCGGCCTTTCAAGCGGCCAGGGTTGGACTCGAACTCATCGACATGCGCAGGCACCAGGGCGAACACCCTCGGTTTGGCGCCCTCGATGTCTGCCCGATTATCCCAATTGCCAACTGCACGTTGGAAGATGCTGCGGAATGGGCCCGCCAGCTTTCGGCTCGAATGGCGGACGAATTGGGAATGACGATCTACAACTACGGCCACGCCGCCTCATCGGATGAGCGAAGGGACTTGAGCATCGTCAGAGAGGGCGAATACGAAGGATTGCCGGACAAGCTCACAAGACCAGAATGGAAGCCCGACTTCGGACCGGATCAATTCAATGCAAAGTCAGGCGCCACGGCGGTTGGCGCCCGCGATATCCTCGTTGCCTACAACATCAACTTGAATACGACCTCGACTCGCCGGGCAAATTCCGTGGCTTTCGACGTTCGGGAGCGGGGAAGAGCCAAGCGAATTGGCAACCCCATTACCGGCGAACTGGTGAAGGACGCGGATGGCAACACCGTCTATGAACCTGGAGTCCTTAGAAACGTCAAGGGGATCGGATGGTATATCGAGGAGTATGGGATTTGCCAGGTTTCCATGAACCTGACGAATATTCGGGAAACACCGGTTCACATTGCCTTCGACGAGACCGTCGAAAAGGCCCGCGATCGGGGGATTCGGGTGACCGGATCTGAACTCGTCGGCTTGATTCCCTTGAGTTGCATGTTGGATGCGGGCCGGTACTTCCTCCAAAAGCAGCGAAGATCGAGCGGAGTCTCCGATGCCGAATTGATCAAGATTGCCGTTAAGTCCTTGGGTCTGGATGAATTGAATCCGTTCGATCCTCAGAAGAAGATCATCGAATATGCTCTTCTCGATCATGGCAAGAGGCGCCTTGTGGACATGTCGGTGCGGGCGTTCGTTGAGGAGACCGCATCGGAGTCTCCGGCGCCTGGCGGTGGCTCGATCGCCGCGACGATGGGTGCGATGGGAGCGGCCTTGGCCACGATGGTCGCAAACCTCTCCAGCCACAAGCGAGGTTGGGATGAGCGTTGGGAGGAATTCTCAATCTGGGCAGTGAAGGGCAAGGCTTACCATGACCAACTTTTGAAGCTTATCGACGAGGACACGGACGCTTTTGATGCCCTGATGGATTGCTTCGGCATGCCCAAAGGCACGGATGTGGAGAAGGCGGCACGTTCCGCCGCTATCCAAGCCGCGACCAAGCAAGCCATCGAGATCCCCTTGCAGATCATGCAGGCATCCCTGGATTCCATGGAAGTCATTCGCGTGATGGTTGAAATTGGCAATCCTAATTCGATTTCAGATGGGGCGGTCGGAGCTTTGGCGGCCCGATCAGCCGTCCTCGGCGCACATTTGAACGTGAAAATAAACTGTGCAAGCGTTAAGGACGCTGAATTTGTAGCCGCAGCCAACAAACGAGCCCAACTGATGGCGGACCAAGCCGTCGACCGAGAAGCGGCGATCCTGAAGATTGTGGAAGGGAAGATGTAGGTCTGAGCCGTCGGCAGGCTATTTCGTTTCGGCCATCGGTATACAGATCCCGTTTTGGGCAGCAAATTCCTGAGCCTCTTCATAGCCTGCATCGACGTGCCGAATCACACCCATCCCGGGGTCTGAGGTAAGCACCCTGGCAAGGCGTCTGGCTGCTGCCTCCGTCCCATCGGCCAATGCCACCATCCCGGCATGTTGCGAATAACCAATCCCGACCCCGCCGCCGTTGTGAATGGAGACCCAGGAGGCGCCGGCCGCCACGTTGACCATCGCATTGAGAAAGGCCCAGTCCGCAACCGCATCGCTGCCATCCTTCATCGACTCCGTTTCGCGATTCGGAGAAGCCACCTACCCGCAATCCAGGTTATAGCGGCCAATGACGATCGGAGCGGAGATTTCTCCAGTCCGAACTAGCTCGTTGATTGCCAATCCCATCTTGGCGCGATCGCCGTACCCTAACCAGCAGATGCGGGCAGGCAACCCTTGGAACTGAATCTTGGGCGCGGCGTGCTCCATCCACCGGCGAAGAGTCTTGTTCTCTGGGAATAGCTCCAGAGCAAGTCGATCGGTCCGCCGAATATCCTCGGGATCGCCCGAAAGGGCCGCCCACCGGAAAGGGCCTTTGCCTTCGCAAAAGAGGGGGCGGATGTATTCGGGGACGAAGCCCTTGATGTCGAATGCGCGGGCACATCCGGCTTCCTTCGCGAAGGCGCGAATATTGTTCCCATAGTCAAACGTGATCGCCCCCATCTCTTTGAGATCGAGCATCGCCTGGACATGCGTCGCCATCGAGGCCTTGGATCGGCGGACGTATTCATCGGGATCAGAAGTGCGGAGGGAAATCGCGTCGGCCAACGTCATCCCACAAGGAACATAACCGTTCAAGGGATCATGAGCCGATGTCTGGTCCGTCAGAATGTCGGGCACGATCCCGCGCCCTACCATCTCGGGCAGGACTTCCGCGCAATTGCCAACCAGCCCCACCGAGATTGCATCGCGCCCTTCCAGCAATGTGAGCGCCTCATCTAAAGTCCAGGCGATCTTGTCGCAATAACCAGACTTCAGCCGCTTCTCGATGCGAGAGGGATCGACGTCGATTCCGAGGAATGCCGAACCCGCCAATGTCGCGGCGAGCGGCTGAGCGCCACCCATTCCACCCATCCCGCCACTGACCGTCAGCTTGCCCTTGAGGTCGCCGCCAAAGTGGCGATCGGCGCAGGCGGCGAAGGTCTCATAGGTTCCCTGGACGATGCCTTGAGAGCCGATATAGATCCAAGATCCGGCCGTCATCTGGCCGTACATCATCAGCCCGGCTCGCTCTAGCTCCCGGAAATGCTCCCAGTTGGACCATTTTCCAACCAAGTTGGAGTTGGCGAGGAGCACGCGCGGGCTCTCTTCATGAGTCCGGAAGACGCCCACCGGTTTCCCAGATTGGATGAGCAACGTCTCGTCGTTCTCCAGGTTCTCCAAAGCTCGGACACTGGCATGGTAACAGTCCCAATTCCTTGC
>JADZBW010000140.1 GCA_020851885.1 Fimbriimonadaceae bacterium
AGCGGTTCGCGGTTTCTTCATTGAGCCAGTCCTTGTCCTGGGCCAATCGCCCAACCTCGTCGTCGGCATAGGGCAAATCTCCACGTCCATCGGCATTGAAGCTGGGACCCACCACCCAGCCCCGTTCTCCCGCCAAGAGGGCGGCGGCGGCGCGAGCGATCGGCTGCTGCTCCATGTTGACGACGAGGTCGAACGGCGGAACATCCTGGATTCGCTTCGCCGTGTTCCTGAAATCCTCTCCGTGAAGCGGAAAAGTGGCGTCGAACAAGTCGGATGCCAATTGAAGTTCCCAAGTACGCCAACCGCCGAAATACTCGATGTGGCAGGGCTCCCATTTGTACTTGAGCATCTGCAGCAAGGGGGTGGCCGCGACGAAGTTCCCGAGCGCATCGTTGGCAATCACCGCGATCCGGGGGTGTTCCGGCAAATCCTCGCCGCGATAGCGCTTCATTGGCTGAATTTTAGCCTATGGCGATCGCTCGACTTGACTCAATGGTGGCGCACGATCAGGCGGGACCGGATATGGACTGTCCGAGATAGTGCAAACTCGTCCTTATGGCTGCGCCGCTGCCGAAACGCGTATACCTCCTTGGCTGGATCAGCTTGTGGGCCGACGTGGCCTCCGAGATGGTCTATCCAATCCTCCCGATCTATCTGACCACCGTCCTCATGGCCCAGCCAACAATGCTCGGCCTCGTCGAGGGATTTGCCGCCGCGATCGTCAGCTTCATGAAGGGTTGGTCTGGATGGCATTCCGACCGCAGCGGCAAGCGCGTCCCCTTGATCCGCTGGGGTTACGGCCTCAGCGCAATTGGCAAGCCTCTCATCGCCCTTCCCGGCGGATGGATGATGGTCTTCCTCGCACGCTCTACCGATCGAGTCGGCAAAGGTCTCCGGACAACGGCTCGCGACGCCCTTATCACCGACTCTGTAGACAAATCGCAATTTGGACAGGCGTTCGGGCTGCATCGGGCGATGGACACAACCGGGGCGTTCCTCGGCGGGGTCTTGGCAATCGTCTTCCTCATCCTTTACCCTGGAGACCTGCGCTGGATCTTCCTGGTCGCCTTCATTCCAGGATTGCTTTCGGTGGCCATCACGTTCTTGGTGAAGGACCCTCCCAAGGAAGCAAGCCAATCGAGTGAGAAAGCCGTCCCCCCAAAGCTGAGCGAAGTTATGAAGGCGCTGCCAAAGCCCTACTGGACCGCGGTCTTCATCACGTTCATCTTTGGCTTGGCAAATTCCAGCGACACGTTTTTGCTGCTAAGGGCAAATGGAGTCTTCGCCGAAACAACGGGATTCGGCTGGCTGAGGAGCCTGCTGCCGGCAGAAGTGGTCTCCAATCACTTTCCACTCATCCTGACCACGCTTGCCTATCTGCTATATAACGCCTTCTATGTGGCTCTTGCCTATCCGGCCGGAATCGTCAGCGACCGGATTGGCCGGTGGAGCGTCATCGCGGTCGGCTGGATTCTGTATTCCGCTGTCTATTTTGGATTCGCCTTTGCGGGACCAACCTCGGTTTGGCTGCTCTTTCTATTCTACGGCGTGTACATTGGGCTTGCCGATGGAGTCAGCAAGGCTTTGGTAGCTGATTTCTCCCCCGCCGCCCATCGAGGGACCGCCCTTGGGGTCTTCTACTTCGCGGCTGGCGTAGCCGCAATTGTCGGTAACTTTTTGGCAGGCTGGATCTGGACCGTCTATGGGCCCCAGCCGACGTTTCTGGCGGGTGCAGGTTTGGCCCTTGCCGCCGTCGTACTGATACCGATTCTCGTAAGAACGACGCGTACCCGAACGGCCTAATTACCAGAGTATTCCGGTAAATTGGGGTATAAAATCCGAGTTCCAATGCCAATCTTCCTCGGGCTTGACTGTGGCGGATCATCCTCCAGAGCAATGGCTCTCGATCAATCCGGGCAAGTGATCCATCAGGGTCAAGCAGGTTCTGCAAACCTCGTTTCCACCCCTGAGCGGAGGCTTCGGTCCAACCTCGTTCAAGCAACGCGCGAGTGTCCGGGCGCCGACTTTATCTGTGGCTGTTTTGCCGGTCTGATGACCTCTAGCGACCAACATCGGGCGGAGACCTATCTGGCCTCCATCTTCCCAGCTGCCCGGGTCCACGCAGAACCGGATTATGCGGCAGCGTACTGCGCCAGCGAAGCAGGCACCGACATTTGCGTGATTGCGGGCACGGGATCGCTGGTTTGCTCACGCATCGATGGCAAGATGGTAAAGAGCGGCGGGCGTGGATTCATCCTGGGGGATGAAGGATCGGCGTTCCATTTTGGCCGCGATGCTCTTCTGGACTACTTCAAGCAACCGGATAAAGCGAGTCCTACGATGAAGGAGGCGCTGCTGAAGCACTTCGACGCCCTGGACGAAGGGACCATCATCAGTCGTCTCTATCAGATGCCCTCACCTCAGTCGGTCCTCGCCAAGCTCGCCAAGCCTCTGGGCCACGATGCCAAGGAAGGCAGGAAATCGGCCCTGGAATCGATCGACCGTCAAATGAATTGCCTCGCCCATGTCGTCATTGATCATACGGATCGCTATTTCTCGAGTGCCAAAAGCCTGAAGATCACCCTCGCGGGAGGACTCTGGCAAAACGCCCAACTGTTCCGGGACGCATTTACCCGAAGGCTTGAAGAAAATTTGCCAACTATGAACCTGGAAGTCCATCGCATCGTAAAACCTCCGGTCTATGGAGCCGTGATGCTCGCCAAGGAAATGGCCTATGTCAACTGAATCCCGAAATCCCCGCTCATACAGCTTGGACAAGATGTCGGCGCGGGAGATCGTCCGCCTGATGAACGACGAGGAAGCGATCGTCCTGCGCGCGCTCCAGGCCGCCGAAGATTCGATCGCGATCGCGATCGAGCGGGTCAGTGAAGCCTATTTGCGAGGCGGTCGCGTGATCTACCTCGGCTCCGGAACCAGCGGCCGAATCGCCACCACGGACGCGGCGGAAATGCCCCCAACGTTCGGCTTGGAAGCGGACCGTTTCATCGCGCTTGTTTCTGGGGGCGCGGTGGCAAGTCAGAAGGCCGTCGAAGATGCTGAAGACGATCCGCATCAAGCCGTGGTCGCCCTCAACGAGCTCCGCGTGGATACCCGCGACGTGGTCATTGGCCTCGCTGCCAGCGGCACGACCCCGTTCGTCTTGGGTGGTATTCGCCATGCGAAACAGAAGGGAATCTGGACTTGCGGAATCGCCAATAACAAGAACACCCAGCTCCTCGAACTCGCCGATCACCCGATCCTGCTGGATACCGGTCCGGAGGTCCTCACCGGCTCCACCCGCCTCAAAGCGGGCACCTCGCAGAAGCTGGTGCTCAATCGGATCAGCACCGGCGCCATGGTCTTATCCGGCAAGGTCATCGAGAACCTGATGGTGGACGTCAAAGCCAAGAATCAGAAGCTCAAAGAACGTTGCGCCCGGATCGTGAAAGAGCTGGCTCCCGTGACGCTGGACGAGGCCTACGATCTTCTCGAGAAGAACGATTGGAATATCCGCAAAGTCCTCGACGGACTTAAAGCGCCCGTGTAATCAGCCCGTTTCGAAGCCCGGCGCAGTTGGCGGATAGCATATCGGCGCTTCGGTCGCAATGGGTGGTATGAAGTGATCTCGATACATGATCGCAATCGTCAGGTAGATGATCGGCGCGGTGAAGAACACGCCGATGAAACAGGCAAACACGCCCAAACCGGCCGCCAAAACGGCAACCAGATAGACACCCAAAGCGACGAAAAACTGCTTTGAAACGGTCCTCCAACTGAGCATGGCCGCTTCCAACAACGGTATTTTCTGGTCGACCACGATCGCGGGCACGAGAAAGAAGGGAAAGAAGAGCAGTCCGATCAGAAGCATCGCGAGAACCAAGATTCCTATGATGCCGAGGTTCGCGAACGGATTGGCGCCTGACCTCGCGGCCGCGGGTGAAGAGACCGCGGTCAAGATCGCCGAAAGGGCCAGCGATGGGATCGACGTCAGAGCGCCCCAGGCAAATAGATTCCAGCCCTGGCCCGCCGCATTGAAGAGTCCGGCCACGCCCTCGTACTGAAGGCGCATTCGCTGAAAAGCCACTCGAAAGAGCCCTGCGTAGAGGACCGTGGCCACTCCTGCACCAAGCATTCCGAATGCGAAGTTCATGAGCTGAACGAAGGCGCTTGGCGGCCGGGGATTCGCCACGTTCTGAATCGCCTCCATCGTCCCGATTATGCTCGCCGGTAGGTGGACGGCCACCGCAATGATCATGATCAAGAAGACCGCAACCACCCAAGTCGCCATATCCGATTTGAGAATCTGCCAGGCTTCTCCGATCGCATCGAACCGAAAGCAAGGCGGCCCGAAATACTGGCGAGGATCGGTTTGGCGCGGATAGGCGGCATAGTTGGGCGGGACCTCGGACATATCGAACTATCATAACCGCTTCGCCACAATTTGCACCGTCGTTGATCGGCACGCTCTGCCCCGACCGCAAAACGCTCTTGCTGCACCTTCGCGCCCGTTCAAGAGAGATCGACGTGGGGAATGGCCAATGGTAAGATGCCGTCATGATCCTGGCCCTTGTCCTTTGCACTGGACTCATCCAATCCCCCACGGTTAAACCGGGTGGGACGTTGGGGCAGCAGCGAATGCGGTTTTACACGGCCGTTCAGGAGCGCATGCTTGACGAGTTCGACGAGGAAACCCTGGGTGAGATGGGGGAAAGCGGGGCCTGGGCGCACATTATGTTTCCGACGGGTTCGGCCGACCGGATGTACTTCTTCGAGCATCATGGCGACTCGGTAAACCGAGTCCTTCAAACCGTTCGGTGTCGGCTGCGAGGCTTCCAGGGGGTCGATGGCAAGGTGAGGGAGTTGTTCTCGGTCGATCTGATGCGGACGAAGGGATTCGAGATGCCGGGAGCGGGACCGCTTGAGAAGTTCCTGGTGAAGGATCAACCGAGGTTTTGCATCCCGGCCAAGCGGTCGGACGATTTGAAGAAGGCGCTGCAGGATTACCGCCCGCTGGCTTCGTACTCGTTTCAGAAGATAGGCGGATTGGTGGTGACCTTCATCTCCGTCGCAGGGATCGAGAAGATGGAGGATGGCGTTGGGTGGTCGAAGGGGGCGTTTCCTCTGAGTCGGTTTGAGACGAAGCCTTCTTGAATTGGGTGTCTTACAAAAGGGGCGCAGACCCGGGCCCCACGTCGACGGTTGGAGTGG
>JADZBW010000141.1 GCA_020851885.1 Fimbriimonadaceae bacterium
GCCGCTCACATTGTGCGGGCTGGGAGTGGTGGTTGCCTGGCGCAGTGGCCTTTACAACATTGGCGGAGAAGGTCAGTTCATCATGGGCGCCTTACTCTCGGGCATTTGGGCCAAGTGGCTTGTGGGTCCAAGCTGGGGTCTTATGGGTATCGCGGCGTTGATCCTGGCCAGCTTTATCGGAGGCGCATTGTGGTCTTCGGTGGCCGCTTGGCTCTACATCAAACGGGGCGTCGAGGCCGTGATCTCGACGCTCTTGCTAAATTTCATTGCGATTCACTTCTTGGACTTTGCCGTCTCGGGTCCATTGCAAGAAGCCCGAAGGCAAGTTCCTCAGAGCGACGCTCTTGTGAATGGATTGATGCTCGCCAAGTTCAACCCCCGATCCGATCTCCACGTTGGCGTCTTGGTAGCCGTCGCGGTCGCGATGGCGACTTATGTTTACCTGCTCAAGACGAAGGATGGATTCAGGCTTCGAGTGGTCGGTGAAAACCCCCGGGTGGCACGGGCTAATCGGTATCCCACATCGTCGATTCAATTCCGTGCCATGTTGCTTTCGGGCGGGCTTTGCGGGTTGGCGGGCGGCGTCGAGTTTCTCGGAGTGACCGGCTACCTTGGCAAGGGTTTCCCCCAGCAATGGGGCTTCCTGGCCATTCCGGTCGCTTTGCTTGCGGGGCTCCATCCACTCTGGGTATTGGTCAGCGCACTGTACTTCGGAGCCCTCTTCGCGGGTACGCAGAATCTCGCCAGCTTTACGCCCGCCGGGACATCGTTGGTTTATCTCATCCAGGGGTCGGCGGTGCTGGGCCTTGTGGGCCTATGGTTTTGGACGAAGCGGACGGTTCGACCGGAGGCCGACTGATGGATCTCATTATCGTCCTCTTGTTCACCGCTCCGATGGCTCTCGCCGCCTTGGGGGAACTGGTTGGTCAGAAAGCGGGCGTGATCAATATTGGCCTGGAGGGCACTATGTTGACGGGAGCGTTCTTCGCCATGCTCGCCGCTCACTCCACGGGCAACCCTTGGCTCGGGCTAGCGGCGGGAACCTTTGCTGGGGTTTGCCTGACCGTGATCGGCGGAATATTCAGTGTTGGGCTCGCCGCGGACCAGGTGGTCGTCGGCACCGCGATCAATTTGCTTTCCATGGGGCTGACCAGCTTCCTTTTCCGGTCAAAGTTTGGTTCCAGTGGGCAGCTCCTCTCATTGCCTCCCTTGCCAAATGTTGCGCGAATCGATGTTGTGACGGTGATCCTCGTCGGCAGCGTTCCTCTGATCCTCTGGTTGCTGCAAAAGACGAGGTTTGGATTGGTTTTGCGGGCGGCCGGCGAGTACCCCAAGGCAGTCGAAGCGGCTGGATTCTCGGTGGTCGAGGTCCGGCTCTTGGCGGTGGCGATCAGCGGCATGTTTGGGGGCTTGGCGGGGGCTTATCTCTCTTTGGGTGTCGCCCAGTCTTTCGCGGAGAACATGACTTCGGGAAGGGGGTTCATTGCAATTGCGATGGTCACTTTTGGCCGATGGCGACCGCTCTACGTCTTTTGTGCCTGCTTGCTGGTCGGATTTTTGGAAGCGCTCCAGTTCCGGTTCCAGTCGCTTGGGATTCAGATCCCATTCCAATTGGTTCTCGCCATGCCCTACATTGTCGCGCTGCTCGTCTTGGCGATCGTAGGGAAGGGGACGGTTGCGCCATCTGCACTTGCCAGACCGTATAGTAAGGAGTAATGGTTGTAGCTGGAAACGGGAAGATGCGGATGGGCCGCAAGCTGGTCTTCTCAAGCGGTCATCGGTACTGGTCAACCGAGTTGACCGTCGAAGAGAACAAAGCCCGGTATGGCCGGTGGGCGTCGCCTTACAACCATGGTCATAACTACAATCTGTTTGTAACGGTCGAGGGCACGGTGGATCCAAAGACCGGCATGGTCTGCAACATCAAGAAGATCGACGACGTCGTGAAGGAGCGGATCATTTCAGCTTTCGATCAACGAAGTCTGAACGACGAGGTGCCCTACTTCAGGGAGCATGCGCCCAGCCTGGAGAACCTGATGGCGTTCATTCACGCAGAACTGGCGGCTCCCGAAGCCATGCCTCCCGAAGCCCCTTTGGTAGGCATTAGGCTTGAGGAATTGCCGACCTTCTACGGCGAAATGAACTTGACGGACACTTGGAAAATGAACATCACACGCGTATACAACTTTTCAGCCGGCCATCGCCTTCACAACGACGAGCTTTCGGAGGCCGAGAACCTGGAGTTGTACGGCAAGTGTTGGAATCCTGCGGGGCACGGGCATAACTACGTCGTTGAAGTGACAGTCGAAGGCGAGCCGGATTCAAAGTCCGGCATGTTGATCAGCCTCGACGAACTCGATGCGATCGTCCACCGTGAAGTGATCGATCGTTACGATCACAAGAATCTCAATGTCGACGTTCCGGAGCTTTCAGACAAGATCACAACTTGCGAGGTCGTGGCGCAGGTGATCTTCAACATCCTCAAAGAAAAGCTGCCGGTGAAACTGGCACGAGTCCGACTTCAAGAGACTCCGAAGAACATCTTCGAAGTCGCGGCATGACCCATTGTGCTCGGCGGCTTAGGGGCGGCTGGTTTGGCCCAATTCGAATTGTGTGTTAAGGTTCAAGAGGAAATCTGAATCTTTTTGAAGCGATTCGCGACGTGCAAAACGTCTGAACTGCAAGTACCGATGGTCACCAACGGCAATGCCCGAACCGGCTACCTTGTGCAACCGCCCGAGTGGGGGGAATCCAGGATATGCCTGATAGGCAGCCCTCTACCCGGAGGCTCGCACACGCCTGTGTGCGAGCCTTTTTTCGTTGTGGAGACCTTGAAATCTGTGAGGAGATAGAGAAGAGTGCCGATACATGAAGTCCTTTTGCTGAACAGCAACTACGAACCGCTCAACGTCTGCAATATGCGACGCGCGATCGCCCTGCTGCTACTTGGAAAAGCGGAAGTCCTCCAACAGAGGTCGCATCCGCTTGCCACGGTGCGTGGAATCCATGCGGCTCCCTCGGTCCTGAAGATGCGCTATCAGGTGCGTCGGCCCATGCCACAGCTAAGGCTTTCCCGACACTCGGTCTTGGCCCGCGACAATTACACTTGCCAATACTGTGGAACTCGCAAAGAACTGACGATCGATCATGTCGTGCCTCGCTGGGCGGGCGGACCGCATACTTGGGACAATTTGGTGGCGTGCTGTCGTCGCTGTAACTTGAAGAAGGGGGACAAGACTCCCGCTCAAGCCCAAATGAAGTTGGCCCGCAAGCCAAAGCGACCGCACTTTATCCCGTACCTATCGCTTCCGATGTACTTGAGGGCGCAAGGAAAGGATGAGTGGCGCGACTACCTGCCGTTCTTCGAGGAGTTCTCGAAGGAAGAGACAGTCCACTAGAGAGACCGGTTCTCATTTGCGAGGGCCTGAGCCAGGAGGCTAAGTGCCTCTACCAGGTTCGCCCGGTGAATGGCCTTAGACGGGAAAAGGATTTCGGTGGAAGCCATCCTGGTGCCAGTAAGGATAGGCCATGGGCGTTTTGCTGACGGCATCCAGGCGGCTCATCTGATTGGCATCGAGCCTCCAACCGAGAGCGCCCAAATTCTGCCTGAGTTGCTCTTCATTGCGGGCTCCGATGATCACGGTAGCAACCGTCGGCCTCTGAAGGAGCCAGTTGATCGCAATCTGAGGCACGGTTTTACCGGTTTCCGCTGCGATCTCTTCGATACAATCCACGACGCGATAGAGATGCTCTTCGGGAACCTGGGGACCGCCGGCGGCGGTGGTCGGATTGTGAAGTCGACTGGATTCGGGCATTGGTTGATCTCGACGGATTTTGCCCGTGAGTCGGCCCCAACCAAGGGGACTCCAAACGACGGTTCCGACGCCCTGATCCAATGCAAGTGGCATGAGTTCCCACTCATAGTCGCGCCCGACGAGGGAGTAGTAGGCTTGGTGAGCCACATGGCGAGGCAGGTTGTACTTATCTGAAATGCCAAGCGACTTCATGAGGTGCCAGCCGGAGAAATTCGAGCAGCCAATGTAGCGGATCTTGCCGGCTTGGACGAAATCATGGAGCGTATTGAGAGTCTCTTCGATTGGGGTCAGGGCATCGAAGGCATGGAGTTGGTAAAGGTCGATGTAGTCCGTGCCCAGGCGCTTGAGACTTCCATGAATCGTCTCGGTCAAGTGGAATCTCGATGACCCAACGTCATTGGGACCTGATCCGGTTGTGAATGTTCCCTTTGTCGAGAGGAGGACCTTGTCGCGTCGTCCCTTGATCGCCTGCCCCAGGATTTCCTCCGCGAGGCCAAGGGAGTAGGAATCAGCGGAGTCGAACATGTTGACTCCCGCCTCAAGGCAGATGTCCACCATCTTCGTGGCCTCGTGAACATCGGCAGTGCCAAAACCCTTGAAAAATTCGCCGCGACCACCGAAGGTACCGGTTCCGAGGGCGAGGACGGGAACTTTGAGACCGGATCGGCCAAGTAGTCGGAATTCCATGTGTGTTTCGATTGTGATGCATCCGAATCAAGGGGGCCGCAAAAGATTTTTGGAAATTTCGCTTGCATATACCTACAACTGTTGGTATAGTTGACCTACAACTGTGGGTGAAGCATGAAGGAATTGCCGGCTCTATCGGAAAACCAGCTTGAGATCATGGACGTCGTTTGGAAGCGTGGCGAGGCCACGCTGGGCGATATCTGGGGCGAATTGAGTCAAGATCGCCCGGTTGCGAAAAACACGATACAGACGTTGCTGTCCCGACTTGTGGACAAGGGCTGGCTGACGACGCGATCCGAAGGGAAGATTTTCCATTACTCTGCGACCCGGATGCGCGAATCAACGCTTGCCAATGTCGTTCAGAAGCTTGTTGACACCGCTTTCAAGGGATCGACCGAGGGCCTCGTGATGGCACTGCTCGATGGCAGAGAGATTTCCAAAGTTGAGGCGGACCGAATCCGGGGGATGATCGAAAGGGCTGAGCGAGGTGAAGCATGAGCCCTTGGATCGAGTACATCGCGGATCGTCCCGACTGGGTCATCCCGATCCTGGTTGCCGTTGAGATTTCGCTGGTCTGTCTCATCGCATCGACGGCGATTCGAATTTATCGGCATGACGCGGCGGCACGCTATGGGATCGGCGTCGTCGGTTTGTTTGCAATATGGCTGAGCCTTCCCATGACGCTTTGGATGCAGTCATCGGGAATTGCGTCCTGGGCTTGGCAGCGGGTCTTGGTGGCGAGCCCGGCGATAGGAGTCGCGTTGCCGGAAGCGTCGCATGCCCCCAGTTCCAACAATTGGCTTCTGATCCTTTGGTCGGTGGGCACCACCGTTGCGATGTTGCGGCTGGTCCATGGAGCAATGCGGATCCACTCGCTCCGACGCGAAGCTTTTCCGCTCGACGTTCAGGGCAGTGTTTCCCCGATTCGGGTTTCCGACGAGGTCAGTGGGCCGGTGGTGGTTGGCGCGATCCAGCCTGCCGTCCTCATCCCCCGCCGGATTTTGGCTGGACTTACGGAGGATGAATTGGCGGACGTTCTCGCCCACGAGTTTGCTCACGTGGCCAAGCGACATCTCATGGTTGCGATGTTTCAGCGAATCACCGCCGCGTTACTCTGGCCCCATCCCTTGATTCATCTGTTGAATCGCCAGATTGTAGGCGCCAGAGAGGAGATTTGCGATAACGTGGTGATCCAAAGCACAGGCGCGTTGCGCTACGCGAAAGTGCTCTTGAGAGTCGCGGAGTGTCGCGTCGAGAAACCTCATCTTGCTTCGGCTTTGGGGCTGTTTGGTCCCAACACTCAACTTGAAAAGCGGGTCAAGAACCTGCTGAATCCGAAACGGAGGATCGTTACCGAAATGAACTATCGAAGAATCACGTTTGCGTCGCTTGCACTCGCCCTGACCGTCGCCGCCATTGGCGCGGCTCGAATCGACACGGAGATCATCGTCCAGGATCCCACGTTGGACACTGGAATTGGATGGAGCAGTCCGTCGAGCGAGCCCACCCAGAACCCGGTCCGCAAAGCAGAGGAGCGGCGCGCCATTCGCAAGGCGAAGCAGGCCAAAGTGAAGAAGTCCCGCGTTCGATCTGGAGAGCGAGAAATTGTGATCGTCCGGCGCGGCGCCGAACTCTCGCGGGCCAAAGCCGAGTTTGAGTTGGCGCACATCAAGAGGGACAAATTCGATCGATTGACGATCGAACGGTCCAAACTTGCCGCCGCCGAAGCTCAAATTGCGGTAGAGCGTCGGCTCAGCGCCAATGACAGGGAGTTGCAGGTCGCAAAGGCGGTAAGGGAACTTGACTCTGCCAGGGCCGACGCCCGAAGTCAGGCATCGAGCTTGGAACGAGCGAAACTCGATTACGAATTCGCGCGCGCCACCCAGAGGGCGGATCAATCAAAGTCGCCGGTCGAGATCGCACGAGCGAAGGAAATGGCTCGACAGGCTGAGTTGGCTCGGGTACGGGGAATTCAGGATGTGGCTGCTGCTTCTGCCGTCCGACGAGCCGACGTGGCACGCGATCTCATCCAGGAGCGGCGAGGCGTCGAGTCTTCGGCGGTTGAGATCGAGAAGCTCAAAGCCCGACTTGCCGCGCTTGAAGCCGAATTGGACAGGCTGAAGAAGCAGAAGGGCGGGATCGAGCCGCCTCCCGCCGGATCGGCAACTGCTGTAGCTCCCGCCGTTCCAGCCGCTGCTCCGGCCCAGATTCGGCAAGTTCCGATCCTCTCGAAACTTCCGATCATCAATCGCTTCTTCACGACGCAGCCAGGAAGCGCTTCCCCTGAAACCCCGAAACAGGTTGTGGCTCCACAAGGTCGCACGATCTATGAAGTGAAAGGCGAACCGCTGAAGTACCAGATCGTCGCGGGACGGCCCATGTACCAAGTGGTGAAGGGCCAGAAACTGGAGTCTGGCGTCATCGCCCGTCAAGGTCTTCAATACAAGGTCGTTGCTCGTCAACCGGTGATCGTCGATCGCAGCGCCCCCCAGAATGGCATCAC
>JADZBW010000142.1 GCA_020851885.1 Fimbriimonadaceae bacterium
CGTTCCCATGTAGAAGAGGATGGGCGTATTGATGAGGATCGCCACGATCGCGAAGAAGAGCGCCGACATTCCCAGTGCGAGACCGACTACGCTTCGACTCCCCTGACCGGCAAGCGAGGTTTGATTCGACAATTGGGATACGGCCTTGGGCATCAGTTAACGGGTACGGGAGTTCGGACGGTCTCGATCACGCGAGCGATGAGATCGTTGGTGGTCTCGCCACGGGCGCGAGCCTCCGCGCGGGGCATGATGCGGTGAGCGAGCACGGCGGCGGCGACGGCCTTCACGTCGTCAGGTCTGACAAAATCGTGCCCGGTCATCGCGGCCCGGGCCTGGGAAGCGCGCATCAGATGCAGGGTGCCTCGGGGCGAATTGCCCATCAAAAGGAGGGGGTTTTCACGGGTGGCACGGACAAGGTCGACGATGTACTCTCGAATCGAGTCGTGGACGAAGACGTCCCTTATCTCGTTTTGGAGTTCCATCATTTCCGCCGGATTGACGACCGTTTGGACGAGGTCGATCGGGTGGGAAATCTGTTGGCGGGCGAGGATGTCTATTTCGCTGTCTCGCGAGGGATAGCCAAGTGAAACTCGGGCGAAGAATCGATCCAATTGAGCCTCGGGAAGCGGATACGTGCCGGTCATCTCCACGGAGTTCTGGGTCGCGATCACGAAAAACGGCCGAGGGAGCGGGCGCGTCTCACCATCGACGGTGACGGTTCGCTCCTCCATGGCTTCCAGGAGGGCTGATTGGGTCTTTGGAGTGGCGCGATTGATCTCATCCACCAAGACGACGTTGCCGAAGATCGGCCCCGCGCGGAAAGAGAAGACCTCATCGCGTTGGTTGTAAATGGATGCGCCGGTTATGTCGGCCGGGAGGAGGTCCGGGGTGAATTGAATTCGCCGAAATTCACCGCCAATGGCCTTCGCCAGGGCTTTGGCAAGGGTGGTCTTGCCGACGCCGGGGATGTCCTCGATGAGGAGGTGGCCGTTGCAGAGCATCGTCAGCATCGCTTGGTGGATGGTTTCCGACTTACCGACGATGACACGTTCGACTTCATTGACGACTGATTCAACTTTTGACTGTATCCGCTCGATGTTCAAACTCTATTCCCTCGGCTACCCATACTCATGCTGCGCGAACGCCTATTGTGGTTCCCTTTTTGCCCGGATTACCTTTAACGATACGTTTAGAACCTATTCTAAGGCGCAGAAGGTCCCAATGCTAGAATCTGCCCGTGCAACGACCTTGTGTTATTGGCGTCGACCTCGGTGGTACGAACGTTCGCGCCGGAGCTTTCTACGAAGACGGTTCTCCAGCCGGTCCAAAGTTCAGCCACCCGTCCCGTGCCCAAGAAGGGACGGGTCCGATTATCGAGGCCATTTCCTCGACGATTCAACAAGCCGTTGCTGCCGCCGGTTCTCCGCCCGTGGGAGTCGGCATGGCGGTGCCCGGCCACATCGATAATGCCGCCGGTTTGGTCCGATGGGCCCCTAACTTCGGCGAAACGATCGACGGCGTGTTTCGGTACTGGGAAAACGTTCCGCTTAAACAACCTTTGGAGAAGTCGCTGGATTTGCCGGTGGAGTTGGGCAACGATGCGAATTTGGCGGCATTGGGCGAGTATCGCTATGGCACGGGCAAGAACTCGGCGAAATGCCTTGTCCTGCTGACCCTGGGCACGGGAGTCGGCGGCGGCGTGATCATGTCGCCGGAGGCCGTTGAGGGTGAGGCGAAAGGGCCACTGATGCTCGTTGGTGGAAACAAAGGCGGGGCAGAGCTTGGTCACACCATCGTCGATGCGGATGGGTTGGACTGCAATGCGGGCTCTTATGGTGCGATCGAAGCGTATGCACCCCGAGACGCGATTGTGATGAGAGCGGTTCACCGGCTTCGACGTGGCCGTGCCTCGCTTATCGACGATCTTTGCGAAGGAGATCTATCCAAGGTTACGCCGCGAATCATCTTTGAAGCGGCGACTCAAGACGACGAGTTGGCGATTCAGGTACTGGCTGAAACGGGGCGCTATCTTGGAATCTCGATGGGCTCGTTCATCAACATCTTCGCACCGGACGTACTCGCGGTGGGCGGGCAGATTGCCAAGGCGGGCGAATATCTGCTTGGCCCGGCCAGGAAAGCGGCGCGCGATGTCGCCATACCCTCCCTGTTCAAGGATTGCGAGATTACGGTCGCGGAGCAGATCGAGGATGCAGGAATGCTGGGCGGGGCGGCGATCGTATTCGAGAAGCTTCGTTGGCTGAATCGGTAGCAGCTCAGCCCTGGGTCTATAGTGCCGGGCATTCCCAAAGGACATGATCCTGTCCTAAACTATCGGCGTGGCCCTGGAACAAACGTCTGTCCAACGATTTCTCCAACATCGCGCCCAGCCCTTACTGATCGGGGCTTATAGTCGTGCCGGGTTTACCTGGCAAATTATTGGCGGGTCGATTTGTCTCGCGATCGGATTTGGATTGGCGATTGGCGGCGCTCTCAGCGGCTTGCCAGGACTGTGGGCAGGCGCGATCGGGCCATTGGTAGCCGGTGGCATCAACTTGGGAATTGGGCTTCGGATGCGAAAGAAGTACAGTCAGAATCCGACGGAGGCCCGCCTTACGCCAGAGGCTCGAAGTTTCCTTTGGACTCTGATGAAGCAAACGAACACGAATTGGAACCACAGCGGTTTGAGGGTCCGTGTTCAAGCCCCGGTGATGCAAGCCCCAAGTCCGATTCAGGACGGCGAGACCTTCTTCCACCAACTCGGCAAGCATTGGGGAATCCTCCCCAAAACTCCCAAGGACCTGCTTCCCCGACCGATCCACGACATCCTCGAGACGGCTTGCTTCCACTACAACCGGGTCTTCGGGATCTTGGAAGCTGGCCGAGACGACTCGACATTGACCAAGGTCGGACAGGGAGCTAAGACGGGAGCCGACGAGGCGATCTTCGGCATCCTTCACCACGCGGCGACGATGCATCGGTTTCCAGAAACGATTAGCGCATCTTCTCGGGATTGCGAAGAAAAGATTAGGGCCCTTAAGGAATTAGCGGATGGCTTGGAGAGGATCCAAACCCGTCCCGCCGCCATTTCGGAGCGGCTGGGATATCTATCCGCAATGGACGCCGCGTTAGAGGAAGTGCGCCTGGAAAGGCTCGCGCGAGAGGAACTTCAACACGAGTCCGACACGCTACGCGAACGCCTATGAAGGGAAGATCGCTCGCGAAGACGGCTCCGACATAAAGAAGGCTTGAGAGTCGAAAGCCGGTTCGCTGACTTTGCGCTTGGTCTTGGCGTATTCACCTTTCGAATCCAGGTTCCAACTCTTGGCGTTGTCGCGCAGGCAGTTGGCGAGAATATGATCCCGAATGTGGGCGACGAGGTCCGGCTGTTCGACGGGACAGAGCACTTCGATGCGCCGATCTAGGTTCCTGCGCATCAAATCTGCCGATCCGATCAGGACGTCGGGTTGGCCTTTATTTCCGTAGTAGTAGATGCGACTATGTTCGAGGAATCGCCCAATGATCGAAGTGACGCGGATATTCTCGCTCATGCCGGCCACCCCGGGTCGCAGACAGCAGATCCCGCGAACGATCAAGTCGACCTTGACGCCGGCGCGGCTGGCATCGTAAAGGGCGTCGACGACTTCGGGATCGACCAAGGCGTTGAGTTTGAAGATAATACGTCCGTTACCGACTTTCTTGTGGATGTCGATCTCGCGCAGGATGCGTGATATGATCCCCTCGCGCAAATTGATGGGTGCGACCAGCAACTTGCGATATTTGGTCTGCTTGCTGAAACCCGTTAGGTAATTGAACAGTTCCGAGATGTCTTGAGTGATGGCAGGATCGCTGGTAAAGAGGCCCAAGTCCGTGTAGAGACGGGCGGTCGCCGGATTGTAGTTGCCCGTTCCGACATGCGCATAGCTATGGATTCCCTGAGAATCTCTCCTTACGATCAGACAGAGCTTGCAATGTGTCTTCATCTCGGCAAACCCATAGGTGACGTGGACGCCCGCTTGTTCAAGAGTTCGGGCCCAGACCAGGTTATTGCTTTCGTCGAATCGCGCTTTGAGTTCAACCATCGCCGCCACCTGCTTGCCATTCTCTGCCGCATCCAGAAGCGATTCAACGATCGGCGATTCGGTGCCGACCCGGTAGAGAGTCTGCTTGATTCCAATCACATGTGAATCGGTC
>JADZBW010000143.1 GCA_020851885.1 Fimbriimonadaceae bacterium
GAAATGTACTTTTATGCCCCCGACATCGTCGAGCAGGGTACGGAGACCGTCAAGGCACTTGCCCAAGAAATTCTGGGCTCAAGTATCCTGTACTTTTGGTGGGATTAGGGCGCCAAGCGCTTGATCTGCCATCCCGCGACCAGCTTCAGAAAGACGATTCGATCGTGGAGTCGTGCGGGTCCACCTTGCCAGAATTCAAAGTAATCTGGCAACAGGCGATATCCACCCCAAGTCTTGGGGCGATCCACGTGGCCAGGATGCTGTCGCTGCACCTCTTCGACAAGCGCCTGGAGTGACTCACGGCTCCGGATCTCCCGGCTCTGCGGGCTCGCCGCCGAGGCTACTTGACTCTCGTAGGGCCGCGTGTTCCAATACTCGTCGGACTCATCGTCGCTCACCTTCTCCAGCGTTCCTTCGATCCTGATTTGGCGCTCTAGCGCACCCCACCAGAAGTTCAGGCACCCATGGTGAGTCGCCTCGATTTCGCTCCCCTTCCTACTCAAGTAGTTGGTGAAGAAGATGAAACCGAGTTCGTCTTGGCCTCGAAGCAGAACGATACGGGAACTTGGATGGCCCTCGGCATCCACCGTTGAGAGGCACATCGCGGTCGGCTCGACAACCTTCTCGGAAATCGCCTCCTGCAGCCATCTTGCGAATTGGTCGAATGGGTTTTTGAGCAGGTCCTGCGAGTTCAGGTTGTTGCGGGTGTATTCGTATCGATCCACTTCAAATTCAGTCTGACAGAAACAGAAAAGCCCCTTTGCCGAAGGGGCAAAGGGGCTTTGGCGACCGCATTCGTTCTTAACGAGCGTAGAACTCGACGACTTGCTGCTCTTGGAAGAACTTGGGGAAGTCCTCTCGCTCGGGTAGGGCGATGATCTTGCCGCTGAATTTGGCGACGTCGGAATCCATGTAGGCGGGTACCGGAGCGCCCTCATAGTGATTCTCGCGGGCGATCTTTCGGCTTACGTCGCGATCACGAACCTGGATCACATCACCAACCTTCAATTGGAAGCTTGAAATATTGACCACTTGGCCGTTGACTGTAATGTGGCAGTGGGAAACCATCTGACGAGCCTGGAAAATCGATCGGGCATAACCCAAACGCCAAACCGCACTCGCCAAGCGAAGCTCCAACAGGCGAAGGAAGTTGAGGCTGGTGTTGCCGCTCATTCGCTGGGCTTTCTTGAACGTGTTCGAGAACTGCTTCTCGAGCATGTTGTAGTAGCGGCGGATGACCTGCTTCGCCAAGAGCTGTTCGCCGTATTCAGACTGGCGACGGTCCTTAAGGTTGGGTCCGTGCTGGCCAAGCGGATACGGTCGTTTGGTAACCGACTTCGTGGGTCGGCCCCAAATGTCAAAGCCGACGGTGCGGCAGATATCTGTCTTTCTTCCTCGGTATGTCGCCATAAATCGTGTGCGCCAGCAGCCCTGAGGCATAGGCACCCCTACAATCCTGAAACTATACCCGATCGAATGGCGACCTGCCACCGCCTAGGACCCGATCTGGTAGCTTTTCATCACCTGCGATGATCCCAACGTTGCTCGCACTCTTTACCATGACATCGGCGCCAACATTTGCAAGGCTTGTCAAAGTGACTCAACTCCCTGCTTTCTCGAAAGACGGGCCCGTTGTGGTCGAGCTTCCAGCAATCGACGCCAAGCAGGATTGGGACGAAGCGATCGTCTCCTGGAATATTCAGGGAAGCGAACGTGCCGGCGTTCGGATAGAGGTGCAGGCCAGCTATCCAGAACGCGACACAAAGTGGTACGCCTTTGCCGATTGGACGGGCAACCTGGCGAAAGGGCCCCGAGCCAGCATCCTGAACCAGAAGGACGCCGATGGCGATGTCCTCACCGACACCTTTCGGGTAGTCAAGCCTTGCCAGAGGCTCAAAGTCCGCTTGACGCTTCGCCAAACCGAGGACGGGCCATTGCCAGAACTGAAACTCCTAGCGGTTTGCTTCTCGAAATCCTCTTCCCTTGGGAAAGTAGTCGATCCTACGACCAGAAAGGGAACGGCCTTGATCGATGTTCCCAAGCGATCGCAGGGACCCTACGAGGACGGCAAACTCAGTTACGACCGATCGCGGGTCTCTCCTTCATTCGAGACATGGTTCAAGGGCGTGAGGCAGGCTCAATACTGCAGTCCGACTTCGCTCTCGATGGTTCTCGATTACTGGGGTCAGAAGCTGAATCTTCCCTCGCTTTGCGTCGATGTCCCGGAAGTTGTGGCCGGGGTCTTCGACGAGCAGTATCCCGGGACTGGAAACTGGCCGTTCAATTGCGCCTATGCCGGATCTTTCGCAGGACTTCGAGCCTACGTCACGCGGCTCGGAATGGTCTCAGATATCGAGAGGATCGTCGACCGTGGGATGCCGGTCGTCTGCAGCGTGGCGTATAACCTGCTAAAGGGCAATGGGAAACCGGCAGGGGGCGATGGCCATTTGGTGGTCGTCGTGGGCTTCACGGCAGACGGCGACCCGATCATCAACGATCCCGGACGTTCCGACGAAGTTCGCCAGATCTATCGTCGGGCCAACTTCTTCCGGGCATGGCAAGATTCGAAGCAAACGGCCTACATCGTCCAGCCCATCAACGTCAAAATGCCCACCTTAAGCGAAGCCTCTGTCCTGCGAGATTGAAACGAATCTGAGAATTTTGGCCTACACCCCTTACCGTAAGGTTCAAACCCTGCGAAACTGACAGCCAATGAAAAAGGCCTTGATTTTCGTGGCCCTGGCCCTGGTTGTTTTTTGTGGCATAGGCAGCTTTTTGATGAAGAGCATGCAAGCGGCGAAGGCTGCCCTTGCCAATTCAAGCAAATCGCACACCGTTGCCAAAGGGAACCTTGTCGTCAGCGTTGTCGATACCGGCACGATCGACGCCGTTAATTCGGTCGAAGTCAAGAGCCGGGTCAGCGGACGCCTCAAGCAGCTCCTCGTCGAGGAAGGCGATGTGGTGACTCAAGGTCAAGTGATCGCGGTGATCGACCCCCAGGAAACCGAATTCACGGTGGCGCAGAATCAGGCTCAGTTGCAGGGCGCCCAAAGTGGCGCGGCGAGAACGGCCATCGAAATCCAGCAGCGAAAGGTCACCGTTCAGGCCGACTATGAGCAGGCGCTTTCGAGGCTTCATCGGCTCGAGATGGAGTTAGGCATTCAGCCGACTTTAACAAACGCGGCGATTCGAGAGGCAACGGCTGAGCACAGTCGGCGGCTCAAAGAGCGCGAAAATCTGATCAATATCGATCAGCCAAATAAGCGAATCCAAGCCGTGACGAGC
>JADZBW010000144.1 GCA_020851885.1 Fimbriimonadaceae bacterium
GGCGCAGCCGGCGGGATTCCGTGAGATCCCTTGAGGCTGGACGCCAAGGCCACCTTGAGGCCGCAAGGTTGTGAGAATGGCGGTGCCGCCATCGCCTCTTGCGCGAACGAGAATAGGCGCTTCCACATAAGTCCTTACGTCGACACGATTCACAATCGTCTCGATCTGATAGTGGGGAGGCAGGTTTTCCGCAAGAGAGGGCCAATCGAGGACCCTATCCCCGGAGACGGCGAGAAGACGTTCCCATTGGCTGGCAAAGGGTGCGGCAGCCTGAAACTCATAGCCCGACTCTCGCCAAAATGGCGCGGCTTTCGTGCCGGGACCGTCGAGAATCGCAATGGCGTTCTTGCCTTCTGACAATGCTTCGGCAAGACCATCGACGTGTCCAACAAGAATGCGATTTGGTCCCTCGCCAAATCCCTTGCCCCCGAAATCCTGTCGAGAGTCGTCCAGTTCCCAATCGACCAGGCTGTCTGGATCGAGTGGCGATTCCACGTGGAAGCTCCATCGGTTGTTCGTTCCCCCGAATTCGACATCCAAGAAGTAGGCGCCGGGCTCCTCGATTTCGATCGAGATTTGGCCGACCTCGGTCGAGGTCAGTGGCTCGATTTCAAGCTGCGACAAGGCCCCCCGAGCGATGAGATCTCCTCGATCGCTGGTCACGCGCCATAGCAACCCACCTTCCATACCAGCCTGCGAGTGGCCGCCGATTCGGAAGAAGACCTGTCCGCGAAAGTGGTTGTAGGGATCCAGCCAACCGGGCCGATTACCACCATCGACCCACGGCGGGCGGCGGGTTGGGATTAAGAAAAGGGCGTCCGAACCGTTCCAAGATCGGCACTCATCGGCGGCGTAACGCGCCTGTCCCCAATCGTCGAACATCCCGGCCGTCGAGATAGGCGTATCTCTCCATCCAGTGATCACATATCCTGCGATGGGGTCTCTCGCCCGCACGGCCTCGTGGACGAATTTGCGCATAAACAGGGCTTTTTCGCGCGTCGACTCCATCAGCTTCTCGTGACGGTCGAACTCCTCGCCAAGGGCCATCGGGTTCACTTGAAGGAAGTTCGGCAAGTCGTGTTGCCACCGAACACCCGCGTCGTTCAGCTCGGGCATGTTGCTCGCCCAAAACGGCATCTCTTGATGAATTCGAGTCAGGTCCCGATGGACATCGGCATCATTGAACTCTCCCAGCAAAACGGGCATTGGGGTACGCGCTCCCGGCAACAGGGAGTCGAGAACCACAGGATAGAACGGAGTGTCGCAATAGGGATGGTAGTCGTAGAGGTCGCCGAATTCTCGAAGGTCGCCTCCATACATTTCCGCCCCGCCTGAGTTATCCTTGACCAAAGGACACCCGGTCAGATTCTTGACGAGCTGAACCAAGTGAGCCCGATATTCTGGTGGCGTTGCGTGGCTCAACTCACAGCCGACCGTCCACACGATGATGTTGTCATGGTGCGCATACTGCCGGACGATCCGTTCGATTTCCGATGCGATCACCTCGAGTTTTCGGGGATCGGATGAGGGATCCCACAGAGGCAGTTCCAGCCATGCCTCCATCCCCTCTTCGGCAAGAATTCGCAGGTAGCGCTCTGGCGGAACCCACAGGCAGAACTTGACCAGATTGAATCCGAGTTCCTTTGCCGCTTGGACTTCGGCCCGAATCACATCTTCGGGAGGGTTGGGGTGTCCGGTCTCCGGATACCAGCCCCAATGGAGCAAGCCGCGAATGTAGAAAGGCTCTCCATCGACGTAGATTCGGGAGTCCATTACGGCAACGCGAGACCCTAGTCCGGCCGCCTCTGCCTCGTCGTGCTGGAATCGCTTGTCGAGCAGTCGCACCTCGCCCCAAATACCGCCGAAAGTGTGAAAGACGTAGGGTAAAAACCCGCTTGCGACGTCCTTTACGGGGAAACGCTCCCCCCCATTCTTCGTGACGACGACCTTTACCTCCACGACTCGCCCGCTCCACGGGTTCAGATCGACTTCGAAGGCGTCCCATATCCCGCGATGCGTCAGCGCCTCATTGCCATCGATTGAGACAACCGCTTCATAGCTGACCGCCTGGAATCGAAGCCATCCTCCGGCTCGGGGGACCCTAACCTGAGTCGTGTAGGTCACGGGTCCCTCAGATCGGATGTCCAATTCTTGGCCCCAGGCATGAGGAATCTGGATCTCCACGCTTTCCCCGTTCCCGTAATCCACCTGCCACTTGGAAATCAACTCGCCCATTGCGGCAATTCTCGCATATTAGGGGCACTTCTGCCGAACTTTGGCCGTAGCGGTGGAGTAATCAAAACAATCGGCAGTAGCCGAAACACACTCTATGCGTCACAATCGTAGCTGTTCACGGAGGAACAAATGACCGGATTGCTCGTCTTCGCCTCGATGGCCGTATTGCAGGGCCCTGCCACGGGTCTCGCCAAACCGGTGGTCGCACTCAAGATCGCTCGCGAACTGCAGGGGATCCGCGCATTGGCCTTCGCTCCATCGGCAAGCGGCTCCCAAGTGGCGGTGACGCTTGAGGACAAGTCCGTCCGTATCATCGATGCCAAGACGCAGCAGACGCTGCGAGTCTTCCAAGGCCATCCCCAGCCCGCCTATGCGATTGCCTGGAGCGATGATGGCTCATTCCTTGCCACCGGTGATGAATCCGCCCGAATCTTCATTTGGGACGCTCGGACCGGCAAGCAACTGAAGATGATCTATGGCGAGCATCAGCGCGGTATCCAGAAGCTCAGTTTCAACCATTCCCGCACCCTACTCATGAGCACCGGCAAGGACGATAAGATCTTGATCTGGAGCATTCCCGGCGGCAAGAAAGTCGGGGAAGTGCTGGGCAAGGGAGCCAACCTCTATTCAGGATGCTTCAATCCGCTCACGGATTACTTCGTTTCCGCCACCCTCACCAACAGCGCTCGACTCTTCCGGCAAACCGGATCGGGACCGAAGATCCTCAACTTCTTTGGATCGGATCCTCAGGGCCAACTCGACGTGTGTTGGAATCACCAGGGAACCATGGTCCTCACCGGAGAGAAGAGTGGTAACGCGGTTCTTTTCGACGTCAAAGCACTCAAGAAATACGGCACATTGAGGGGACACATGGACTTTGTGACCTCCGTCGGTTTCGCCCCAAATGGGAAGGTGGCGGTCACCGCTTCGCCCGATCGGACCGTCCGCCTCTGGGACACGAAATCGCTTAGCCAAGTCGCTTTGCTTGAAAACCAGAGCGGGGTTGGTTCGCCGGTGACTTTCACGGCGGATGGCAAGTACTTGGTCACCGTCGGCGTCAGCGACTACATGCAGATCTACTCGGTGACACCTCCGCTCATGGTCGCGGAAGTGGACAAGTCGGTCAAGAAAAAGAAGTAGGCGCTCCTGCCTTTCGAGCGTCACGCGGGGTTCGGCTGATGGTAGACTCCGGGCCGAATTCCGCAGTTTTCTGCGGGACCTTCCACGTTAAGGACAAGGAATGGCAGCGGCAGTTCAAACCGACACAGTCAACATCACTATCAACGACGTCGAGATCGCAGTGCCGAAAGGCGAACTGATCGTCGAGTCAGTCAAGCGGCTTGGATTGGAGATTCCGATCTTTTGCTATCACCCCAGGATGAAACCTGTCGGGATGTGCCGTATGTGCCTCGTCGAGGTTGGCTTCAAGCAGCCCGACGGCACCGTTCGAAAGATGCCGAAGCCGCAGGCTGCCTGCACCCTGCCGGCAAGCGAAGGGATGGCGGTCTTTACGGATAGCGAGATGGTTCATCGCGACCGAAAGGGTGTCTTGGAGTTCCTCCTTGTGAATCACCCGCTCGACTGCCCGATATGCGATCGTGGTGGCGAGTGCCCGCTCCAAAACAACACGCTTTTCTATGGTCCTTCGACCACCCGGTTCTTGGAGATGAAGCGCCACGCGCTGAAGGCCTTTCCGCTCAGCCAATTCATCACCCTCGATCTTGAGCGATGCATTCAGTGCGGGCGCTGCGTTCGCTTTACCGAAGAGATTTCAGGCGATGCGCAGCTTGCCTTCCGATTCCGGGGCGCGAACATGCAGCCGAGCACCTTTGAACTTCGCGATTTTGACTCCAAGTTCTCCGGCAACGTGATCGAGATTTGCCCGGTAGGCGCCTTAACGTCGACCACGTATCGATTCCGAGCCCGACCGTGGGACCTCGAGACCAAGCCCGCAATCTGCACGCTGTGCTCCAACGGCTGCAACGTGTGGTTTGATTACCGCGTCGGCAAGATGGTCCGCATCAATGGCCGCACCAACGAGGCCGTGAACGAAGAGTGGACATGCGACAAGGGCAAGTTTGGGCACGACTTCTACAATGACTCCAACCGACTCACCGTCCCGATGACCCGCCAAGACGATCAGCTGGTTGCCTGTGATTGGGCGAAGGCTTACTCGGAGGTGATCAAGAATTTTGCCAACGGGGGCGACGCGGTTGCGATGATCGGCGGCGCGGAAAACGCCAATGAAGACCTCTTCATGGCCAAGAAGCTCATGGTCGATGTCTTTGGATCGAAGAACGTCGACCATCGATTCGAAAGGCACCTGCTTAGTCAGGCTGATTCTTTGGAATCGGTGCTTGGCCAGAAGTCGGTCCAATCGACGATCGCCCAGCTAGAAGACGCGCCGTCGATCCTCGTCTTTGGAACCGCCCTTGCCGATGAACTCCCAATCGTCTTCCTCCGAGTTCGCAAAGCTTGGTTCAATAATGCGGCCAAGATCGTTGTGGCTCACCACGCCGAAACGGACGTGGATTCCTTCGCTCACCTTGTGCTGCGCTACAAGGAGGGCACAGGGGAGGCGGTCGCAAACTGCTTGCTGAATTTTCTTGCCCAAGCAGGAAAGGCCAGTGTTTCCGCCGCGAAGCTTGAGGCAATCAAGGCATTCACCCCCGAGCACGCGGAGGCGATTTCAGGCGTGCCTGCGGATCGACTGAGAGAAGCCGCAGAAGTCATTGTTGGAGCGACCGTGGTGACATCGCGAGCACTGTACAATGCCGCCGACGGCCAGAGTGTCGCGGAGACCCTTGCCGGCATGGCGACGGCAACGGGCGGGGCCTTCAATAATTACGGGCTTAAAGCCAACGATTTTGGCGCGACCGTCTTGAACAAGACCGGCGGGAAGAACACTCAACAAATTTTGGAGGCGGCGGCAGACGGCTCGATCAGGTCGCTCTGGCTGTTGAACGTCGATCCCTTTGCCGAGCACCATGACCGGGCGTTAGTGAAGAAAGCTCTCGAAAACGTCAGCTTCCTCGTCATTCAAGGGTGCACCGAGACCGAAGCGTTCCATTATGCGAGCGTCGTTTTGCCCCAGACAGCGCCCGCCGAGCAGGATGGCACCTATACGAACTGCGAAGGCCGCGTCCAACGCCTCCGCCCCGTCCTTCCACCGAAAGGTGAAGCGAAGGCAGGTTGGAAGCTGTTCAGCGAGATCATGGTTCGCCTCAAACCCGCAACTCCAATGTTCAACGCGGGAGAGGTGATGGCCGAAATCGCGAAAGTTCATCCTGAATTTGCCGTGGCAAATTACGCGAGCCTGCCCGACGAAGGCGCATTGATTTAGTCCGACCTTCAAACAGTGAGGGCTCCAAGCATGGTTTGGAGCCCTCGTTGTTTGAATATCCCGACAAGTACGCAAAGGCTTGCCGAGATTTACAAGGACTTCGAGAGCATAAAGGCCCAC
>JADZBW010000145.1 GCA_020851885.1 Fimbriimonadaceae bacterium
CACCGACGGGTCATGCTGATCGAATGGCAGGAGATAAGCCTTCGCATCCCTCAACTCCGGCTTGCGCAGGTCCGACATCGATCGCGCTTCCGCGGTTCGGGTGGGAGTGTCCGTCCAGGTGTCCTTCAACCCCCGCTCGATCTGCCGATGCCCGGTCCGATAGATGTCCAATAGAAACTTCTCCCGATACCGGGAGGCCAAGTCCAAGACCGCCATGTTGGCCTGAACCGAGTACTCGATCGACTGGCGGAAGCGCCAATCCTGGGGCTCGATGGGATAGAGCAGGTTGCCTTGAGGGGTGCGACGGTTGGCCACGAATGGAATCTTCATCGGAGTTGGGGAGCCGATGGTCTCCGTCAAGATTCCGATCATATTGTGGAAGTAGGCAGTGGTCCGGAGTCCCCCGTTCCACCAGGCCGAGTAGCTGGAGCCCGTCTTGGTGGTCACGCCTGGCATGTCCAGGGACAGGAAGCGTTGCATCATCGCGGAGGCAACAAAATCGATCCCGGAGATCACCTGCGCGTCGATGTTGTGGTTGAACGGATCGCGGAAGGGCGGGGCGAACATCACCGTACCTTGGGGCCCGGTCTGGTGATGGTTGTACATGATCTGCGGGAACCACTCTTGGTACATGATTCGGTTCATGTTCTTGGTCTCGGCCTGGGTGACCGCATAGAAGTCCCGGTTGTTGTCATGCCCGATGTACTTCTGATAGAGCCGGGGGACTCGCATATTGCGCTTGGTTGGGTCGGCCTCCTGCATGTACCAATTGCTGATCAATTCCATCCCGTCGGGATTGGCGTGGACGAAGAGGATGATGACGTCGTTGCGAATTCGCTTAGCCTCTTCATCGTCCCGGGAGACCATCTGATAACAGGTCTCGATCAACTGCTGGGCGCCCAAGACCTCGCTGGCATGGAGGCCGCCATCGATCCACACGACCGATTTTCCCTCCAAGGCGAGCTTCTTCGCCTCGTCGTCGGTCAGCCCCTTGGCCAGGCACAGCTTCTTGGAGATCTCCCGGTAGCGTGCCAGCTTCTTCTGGTTCTCCGGCGAGGTCACGATCGCCATGAGCTGGTCTCGGCCCTCCTCGGTCTTGCCGATAACCTGCACGGTCATGCGGTCGCTCTCCTTATCCAGCTTCCGCCAATAGTCGCTGAATTGCTGGTAATTGGACAGGTAGTAATCGTCCCCGACGTCGTGGCCGAAGAACTGCTTCGGGGAGGTGACTTTCGCTTGGGCCGCGGCCAGAACCGGGAGCAGGGCGAGAAGGACGAAACGAGACCGAACCATTTCGGGAAGTTACCCGTTGAATGGCGCGAAGCAAACGGGAGTAACCGGCTCCGGGGAGCCGCCCACCCAAGCCCCGGAGCTTAGAGGGCGTGAAGGCGCGGCCATTCGATCTCGATCCCCTGCCCGATGCAAAGCTCCTGGAATTCGCGGATTCGGTCCTTCGAGCCATGCACTTGCGCCGGTTCGAGGGAGTTCATCAGGCAGAAGCCCGTAAGGAGACCCGCCGCCTCCCCGATGTTCCACTCCACCGGGTGGAGGCGGTAGCAGCCGTTCGTGATATGGGTCACGCCGAGGTTCTTTCCCGCCGGGAGGAGATTCCGCATCCGCGCGGGGATCAGCGAACCAAGCGGAATCTGGAATGGAAGCGTGCTGGTATCGATGGTGTTGGCACCGTTGGTCGAGGGATGGAGGTCGATCCGGTAGCTGCCCACCCCGACCGAATCGGGGAACTCCATCGCCCGATCTCGACCTTCGTTGGTATAGGCGGCGACGTGATGCTCCAAGACGGTGAATTTGGCTCGGATGCGGCGCGACTCGCGGATGTAGGGAGCCTGGGCAAGGCCGTCGACCGTGCCCATGACGTCCGGGCGGAGTCGAAGCTCCGGGTAACCGGTACCGCCATCGTGCCTAGGGGCCTCGGTCTGGAGCCAATAGAGCACGCTAAGACTGAGTTGGCGGGCCGCTGCCAGCCGGTCCGCGACGACTTCGGCGGGCTCATCGATGATGTTGCCGAGGTAGTAGTCGTTCTGGGGCCAGTTGGCGATGGTGACACCCTCGGTGACCGTGCCGCTTTGAAACTTGGCAGGATCGACGATCTGCCGATACTCAAACAGGTTGAAGGAGCCGTTGCCGAAGAGCGGGAAATCGATCGGCTCACCTGTCTGGACATGGAGCATTCGGAAACTCAGAAGCTTGTCGGGCCAGAAGTCGGGCCGGTAGGCGCGCCAGAAGTCGTACTGGGCGGGCCGGTCGATGGTGTGCTTGCCGTCGGGATCGTAGGCCAGGGCCATGACCCATGTGAGTCCCTGGACGTTGTCGGGTTGAGGGGGGCCGTCTACCGCGTTGGGCTCGTGGGTCTCAACCTTGGATTCGGCTCCGAAGACGTACTCGGCGCCCGTAATCGGGAGCAGATCGCCGAGTTCGGTGGCGTCGAGGAAGTATCTGGCTTGGACGCGCTCCACTTCACCGGTTTCCAAGTTGCCCAGATGCACAGCCGCCACGGCGTCCTCACGGCCCATCTCGGCGGCGACGGGGACTCTGCCTAGCCTGATCTCCAGAAGGCCGTCAGCGATGGCTGGCGCCAGCATCTGTTTGAGCGCTTCCCATCCGATGCGGGGCTCATGGCAGAGCTTGCTCACCCAACCAGAGCCTGGGTTCAGGCGCTCATCGTGTTTGGCGTACTCCGCGAGTGGTGTGTGCTCGCGGTAGTACTGCCGAACAAGATTGCGGTAGCGCCGATATCGGGCGGTGCAGCCGAATTGCTCGATCCATGGATGCTCATCGGGGGGGACGGCTTGGGAGGTCAATTGCCCGCCGATCCACTCGTAAGGCTCCGTCATGACGACTCGGAAGCCAAGCGACGTGAGGGCCATGGCGGCGGCACACCCGCCGGTGCCACCGCCGACGATCAGTACGTCGCAGGAAGAGGAATCCATGAAGGAAAGGCTACCTTGGGGGCGAGTATGATCAACCATGGTTCGCCCCGCCACCCTTGCCGACCTCGCCGATATCAATCGCCTGGAGAACTGGGCGGTGGAGAACACCTATGCCCACTTCGGATTGGATCCGGTGCCTTTCGAGGAGACTGAGCAGGCGTTCCACGGGGCTCAGGGTCGGTATCCCTGGGCTATCGCCCACTTGAGCGGCGACTTTGCCGGTTTCGCCAGGGCGGGCGCGTGGAAGGATAGAGGCGCCTATCGCTGGACATGTGAGATCGGGGTCTATGTCGCGCCAGAAGTCCAAGGAAAGGGAATTGGGAAAGATCTCTATGGTGTACTCTTTCCCGCCCTCGAGGAAGCAGGGTGTCACACGGTGCTTGCCGGAATCGCATTACCCAACGAAGCAAGCGTCCGTCTCCATGAAGCTTTTGGGATGGTGAAAGTGGCGCACTTGCCGGAAACGGGGTTCAAATTCGGGCAGTGGTGGGACACCGCGTACTGGTCCAAGACCCTCCATTCGAGTGTCACGCCATTGTCCTCGCCCTGAAGCTGGGTGCCCCAGGGCGCGCAAGCCTACCCGCGTCCCATCGCAATAGTAAATGTTGTATTCCCTTTTCAAATGTGGGAATCTGCACACATGCTCGTGACCCTCGGAGCCATCCTCGCAATGAGCCAAACCAACTTCCGCCCACCCGCCGTGCCCTTGATCGCCCATGATCCCTACTTCAGCATTTGGAGCTTCAATGACAAGCTGACGGACGGATGGACTCGCCACTGGACGGGGGCCGTTCAGGGCATGTGTGGTTTGGTCCGCATCGATGGGAAGGTCTTTCGATGGGCCGGAACGCCGGGTGGCGGCCTTCCCGCCTTGCCCCAGACGGAGTGCCGAGTTGAAGCGACATCCACTTTCTACACGTTCGAGGGGCAGGGGATTCGGCTGAAAGTGCAGTTTATGTCCCCTGCGTTCGCAAAGGACTTGATCGCGATGTCCAGCCCCGTGGCGTTCGTGCATTTTTCGACCGAGTCCACCGATGGGATGGACCACAAGGTCGAGGCTTACATGGATGTCACCGGCGAATGGGTGGTCGATAAGGACAACCAGCGTGTGCAGTGGGGCCGGGTCAAGATTGCCGGAACAGAAGCGATGAGAATCGGCTCTCAAGAACAAAAGCCGCTCAACCGATCTGGCGACGATCATCGCATCGATTGGGGCCACCTTTACGTCGTTGCCCCGAAAGGCGCCAAGACGGCCATGGGTGGCGATGATGCGTGCCGTGGGAGCTTCGCCAAGGACGGAGTCCTCCCCGTCAGCGACGACCTGAATATGCCTCGCCGCGCCAACGATATCTGGCCGGTTCTGGCTTCGGCATTCGGCCTCTCCAAGGGCGAGGAGAAGGTCCTGACCTTGGCCTACGACGACGTGGATTCCCTGGAGTGGCTACGCCGTCCTGTTCCATCCTACAGCCGCTATCACTTGGGTTCCTTTGAGGCTGTTCTGGAGAATGCGCTCAAGAATCAGGACCGATGGCATCGGTCGGGAGACGAATGGGATCGGTTTGTTCGCGATGAGACGATGAAGCGTGGCGGAAAGGAGTTCTCGGATCTCGCCGTCCTCGCTTACCGACAGGCATTCGCCGCCCACAAGATCGTGAGCGACATCGATGGCCAGCCGATGATGTTCAGCAAGGAGAACTTCAGCAATGGATGCATCGGCACGGTCGATGTGATTTACCCGGCCGCCCCGATCATGCTGTGGCTCAATCCGGAGCTGCTTGAGGCGAACCTTCGGCCCTTGTTCATCTATTCATCTCTTCCGCGCTGGAAGTGGCCGTTCGCTCCCCACGATCTCGGTCAGTACCCGCTGGCAAACGGCCAGGTGTACGGCGGCGGGGAGCGCACGGAAGAGAACCAAATGCCGGTGGAGGAGTGCGGGAACTTGCTGATACTGGCGTCGGCACTGGTCGAACGCAATGGCTCGAAGGCATTTGTCAGTCAATACAGGCCCTTGCTGGACAAATGGGCGGACTACCTCTTATCGAAGGGATTGGACCCAGACAACCAGCTATGTACGGATGACTTCGCCGGGCATTTGGCTCACAATGCCAACCTGTCGGTTAAGGCGATCGTCGCTCTTGGAGCGTACGCCAAGACGTTGCCGCAGCTTGCCGGCGATCCGGCGACCAAGACCCGGGCCACGATGATTCGTGGCAAGGCTGAAGAGATGGCCAAGCAGTGGGTGAAAATGGCGGAAGATGGCGACCACTTCCGTCTCGCCTTCGATAAGCCGGGAACTTGGAGCCAGAAGTACAACCTCGTGTGGGACAAGGTCCTGAAACTGAACCTCTTTCCCAAGGCGGTTTATGAGAAGGAACTCGCTTTCTACGGCACGAAGGTCGGCAAATATGGCCTACCCCTGGACAACCGCAGCCAATACACCAAACTGGATTGGTGCGTCTGGACGGCGTGCCTCTCCGAGGACCGCAAGGAGTTCGACAAATACCTGGCGCCGCTTTGGAAGTGGGCAGATGAGACTCCGACCCGCGTGCCACTGTCCGACTGGTTCTGGACGACAGACGGAAAGCAGGTCGGCTTCCAGGCACGTTCGGTGGTGGGAGGCGTATTCATGCCGATGCTTCTCGAAAAGTAGTTGGGTTTATCACGTGCGCGAACCTGATTCCGAGCGGCATAACCGTGCCACAATAATTTCACATGCCGACCAAGGCCGTGATCACGGGCATCGGACACGCGGTGCCGCCCAAAATCCTGACGAACGACGATCTCTCCAAGATCGTCGACACCAATGACGAGTGGATTACCCAGCGAACGGGAATCAAGGAGCGTCGGATTACTTCGGCGACCGAGACCTCGAGCACGTTGGGCACTGAAGCATCCCAAAACGCTTTGATGCAGGCTGGAATATCGGCGACGGACCTCGATCTGGTGATCTGCGGGACGGTAACCGGGGACATGATGTTCCCGTCGACTTCCTGCCTCATCCAGGAGCGGATTGGAGCGCGGAACGCCGGGGCCCTCGATATCGGGGCCGCCTGCGCGGGTTTCATCTACTCGCTTTCGGTTGCGTCGGCGATGATTGAAGCGGGTCACATCCGCAACGTCCTCGTCATCGGCGTCGATACCTTGACGAAGATCGTCGATTGGACCGACCGTTCGACATGCGTCCTCTTTGGCGACGGAGCCGGTGCAGCCGTTCTTCAGGCGAGTGAGAACACAGACCGAGGGATCATTCGAACGGTCTTGATGGCCGATGGAACTGGGGCTCCGTATATCAAGATCGAGGCCGGCGGCGGACTCCATCCGGTCAGCAATCCCGCGAGCCTGGAAAAGAGCAACCATATCTTCATGGCGGGTTCCGAGGTTTACCGGTTCGCCGTCAACGCGATGGGCGAAGCATGTTGCAAGGTTTTGGACGAGGTGGGCTTGACGCCAGACGACGTCGACCTGTTCGTCCCCCACCAGGCGAATCTGCGCATTATCGATTCCGCCGCCAAGCGACTTGGACTGCCTCCTGAAAAGGTGTTCGTCAACGTTCACAAGTACGGCAACACGAGCGGTGGCTCCGTTCCCATCGCGCTCAGTGAAGCGGTTTCGGAAGGGCGCCTGAAGCCAGGAATGATTGTGCTCACCGTCGGATTCGGCGCTGGATTGGTCTGGGGAGCGAACCTAATTCGTTGGTAAATGGGAATGGGGCCGCCGATGGATCATCGACGGCCCCATTCATCAGCAGGTTAGCCGCCCTTCTTTTCAGGAATCTCGAAGCCGTAGGTCTTCCCCTTCTTGACCGCAGGAACGCCTTCGGCCATCCAAACCGGTTCGGGAGCCCCTTTCAAGAAGTGATCGAAGAACTGCTGCATTCGGATCGACCAGTCCTTTCGATTCTTGCGTTGGATCAAGTTGTGGTCTTCACCGTTGTAGACGCACATCCAGACCGGCTTCTCTAGCCGTCGCAGCGCAGTGAAGTACTCGATGCTTTGCCACCAGGGCACGGATCCATCCTTATCGTTGTGCATCAGCAAGAGAGGCGTCTGCACCTTGTCGGCAAAGAACACGGGCGAGTTCTCGAGGTAACGCTGGAACTTGTTCCACGGTGTCCCATCGATGCGGCTTTGGGTCTTCTCGTACTGGAATTGCCGGACCAGTCCGGAGCCCCAACGAATTCCACCGTAGGCGCTGAACATATTGCTGACCGGGGCGCCCGCGCAAGCTGCGGCGAACATATTGCTTTCGGTGATCATATAGGCCACCTCATAGCCGCCCCAGCTTTGGCCTTGAATGCCAACTCGCTTGGGATCGACGAACCCTTTGCGAATAACCTCTTGGCAACCGGGAACGATGGCGCTGATCGCACTCTCCCCGGGGTAGCCAATTTTGTAGGCAATGTCCGGTACGAACACGACATAACCATTGCTGACATACATCGCGATGTTGATCGTGCTCGCACTCGGAGCCGGCGTTCGATAGCTGTAGAGAGTGTCCGAATCGCGCTCATAGAAATAGGCGATCATCGGGTATTTCCTGCCTGGCTGCATGTTCTCCGGCTTGAAGAGCAGACCCTGGAGAGGAATGCCGTCATTGGATGTGTACTGGACCAACTCAGCGGTCCCCCAGATGAAGTTGCTCTGCTGAGGATTCGCGTCGCTCATTCGCCTTGGCGAGTCAAACTTCAAGTCGTCGGCAACCCATACGTCGGGATACTCCTGGAAAGTCTGCTGTGTAAAAGCGATTCGAGGCGCCTTATCCGCCTGATCGACGAGCGTGTACTTCTTCGGGCCATAGATCAGCTTCTCCGGATAGGTTCCCAAGGAGTCGGTGAAGTATCCACTGGCCTTTGACTCTTCATTGAGGGCAGCGAACAGCGATGGCTGAACGGGATCGATGTACTTCTCTTCAGGATCGAGGCTTTGCCGTCGCAATTGGGTCTTGGTAGCCCGGCCATAGCCGTTTGTGAAGCAGACCGGATCCTTCTTGCCGGAAGGGTCCACCGCCCACAGATCGAATCGATCGTAGACAAAAAAGAGATCATCGTCCTTATTCCAGCCGGCGGCCCCGTAGGCATTGGCATTGGCTGGCACGTCGTTCAGCTCGTTCCAGGTGGGATAAGGGATGCCTCGTGATGCGACGGATGCCTTGCCGGACTTCACATCGATCGTGATCCACTGACGATCGGCTTCGTCGTATCCAACCAGGTACTTGCCGGTCGGTGAGAATCCAAGGGTGGTTTCCGTCTTCTCGGCGATCTTCTTCGGCTTACCGTCTTTGAGATCGATGAGATAGTAGTCCGCTTCGTCGACCCCCCATGATTGGGCCCGTCGATAGGGCTTGTCCACACGAGCCAACGCGTAGTCACCGTCCTGCCGGTTCGAGATACTGACCGTTGGCATATCTTCATTTTCAAGCTGAAGTAC
>JADZBW010000146.1 GCA_020851885.1 Fimbriimonadaceae bacterium
AAGTGTATCTGAAAGAGGCCTGACCGCTTGCCCCAACCCTATGTTCCAAAGTGCTCTTTGACAAGCCAGTGTATCTGAAAGAGGCCTGACCGCTTGCCCCAACCGCGATCAGGGTGCATTTTCCACCAGGCGTAGTGTATCTGAAAGAGGCCTGACCGCTTGCCCCAACGGGGGTAGGTCCGAGGACTTGCTCCACGATGGACCTACCCCCGTTGGGGTAAGGAACGAAATTCATGCGAGCTGCGCGACTTCATTCGGAAAGACGGAAGGTCGTAGGCATCCCCTCCCTATGAGTGATCGTGTCTGAGGGAAGGAGCCATCAAGCTTGGCGCGATGAATCACAGCCTCCAACAGAACGTGCGGGCCAGAAAGCTGCGCCCGGAGATGTCGGTCAGCGAGAAGGTTCTTTGGGAGCAACTTCGCAAAAAGAGATTGGGTTATGCATTCCGGTACCAGGTGCCAGTCGGGCCATCCATCCTCGACTTCTACGGCGCCCAAGCGTCGCTCTGTATCGAAGTCGATGGCGAGCAGCATCTGGAAACGCAGTGGAAAGATGGCAAAAGACACGCCAACCTGCGCAGCGTCGGCATCGAGACGCTCAGAATTCCAAGCCTCGATTTGTTTGATCGTGACGCGAAGGTCTTCGGCAGTTGGCTCGATCGCATCGGCAAAACCTGCGCGGCCCGGTGCTCCACCCCGCTGCCCCCCCCTCCTCATGCACGAACCATCACGAGGAGGGGGAATGAACCCTCAAGGCGCTCAGTCATTCCGATTGAACTCTTCCACCGCCCGCAGCGCGGCTTGGATGCCGCCCCGAGCCAGCACGAGCTAGAATGAGGTTATGGTCTCGTTCGATCCCGAAGCCACAGGGGCGCTGGATGCGGTGTGCCGGAAGTATGCGGTCCACCGTCTGAAGCTGTTCGGATCCGCCATCGAGGATAACTTCGATCCCGCGTCAAGCGATCTCGACTTCCTCGTGGAGTTTGATGAACCGCCGCCTGGCATGAGGCTCGGCACCCAATTCTTCGGGCTTCTCGAAGAGTTGCAGGGCATATTCCAGCGGCCTATCGACCTGCTGGAAGAATCCGCAATTGAGAATTCTCGGCTCCGTCGAAGCACGAGCAAAGGAGCAGTGACCCTCTTTGCGGCGTGACGCGGGCAAGTGGCTGGAAGACGACCTCACGGAGGGGGCTGATGCACTTGAGTTCCTAGAGGGGAAGACCCAAGAGGATTATCTTGCTGACAAGGGCCTAAGGGCAATGATTGAACGCAAGCTGTTCGTCGTCGGCGAGGCGGTATCGCAATTATGCGCGCACTTTCCAGACGTGGCCCATTCCCCACCTGACACCCGCGAGATCGTTGGGTTCCGGAACCTCCTGGCTCACGGGTACTTTGCCCTTGACCACCGCCGCGTTTATGACATCGCAACTTCATCGCTTCCGGCGTTGCTTCCCGAAGCCGAACGCGCTCTAAAGCGATTTCCATAGTGTCCTTCAATAGTCGACATTGCACCCAATGACGTTGCAGTTGTCGCAAACCCCCACCAATCCCACCACCCCTGGAGAGGGGAGGATGAGAGACTCCATTATTCCAAGTTCCGACCACCGCTCGACGCCTCAATACTCGATTGTAGGGCGCTCAGTCATTCCGATTGAACTCTTCCACCGCCCGCAGCGCGGCTTGGATGCCGCCGCGAGCCAGCTCCTCGCAGACCTTCACCGACACCTGGAGAACCTCATCGATCACTTCCCTCTCGTGCCGGTCGAAGGTCCCCAGCACGTGGTCGATCGTCTCGCCGCGACCGCCCTTGCCGATCCCGATCTTCAACCTTGGGTAATCCTGGGTGCCGAGGTACTGGATTAGCGACTTGTGGCCGTTGTGGCCTCCGGCGCTTCCGTTGAGCTTGAGGCGCAGTTTGCCGACGGGCAGGTCCAGATCGTCGGCGATGACAAAGACGTGGTCGGGCTCAATCCCATGGTCCCGGGCATGAGGGGCCACCGCCTGGCCGCTTAGATTCATGTAGGTCAGGGGCTTGACGAGGAGCACGCCGGTCTCGGCGATCTTCCCAAGACCGCTGAGGGCGCGGTGCTTAGCCTTGCCGATCTTGATCTTGTTGCGCTCGGAAAGGCGGTCCAGGACTTCAAACCCCACGTTATGACGGGTCCCTTTGTATTCGCCGCCAGGATTTCCCAATCCGACGATCAGCCACTCGGGCCGAAGTTCAGGTCCGTGCTTCTTCCAAAACATGGGCTACTTCACGATACCGGCGAGGGGCGGGAGGACGCCATTCATCAGCAGGGCGATCAGGACCACACCAAGCAGGATCCGATAGGCCACGAAGGGCATGATCCCGTGCTTCTGAAGGAACCTGATGAGAAAGGCGATGGAGGCATAGCCGACGACGAATGAGACGACGGTGGCGACGATGGTCGGCGTGAGCTGACTGCCGGTGATCAGTTTGCGCTCATCCCAAAGCTCCTTCAGGCCAGCGACCAAGACGCTGGGGACGCTGAGCAGGAAGGAAAAACGGGCGGCGGTGGCGCGGTCGAACCCGGCAAAGAGGGCGCCCGTGATGGTGGAGCCACTGCGGCTCATTCCGGGAATGAGGGCGAGGGCCTGCCATGCCCCAACGATCCAACCATCCCTGGTTTGGACGGCCTCGATGCCCCGGTTCTTGGCGGCGACCTTCTCGGCAACCGCCATCAGGATTCCCATGAAGATCAGGGTTCCGGCGATTACCCAAAGGGACCTGAGTTCGCCCTTGATCCATTTCTGACCGGCCAACCCCAGGATCACAATCGGGATGGTGCCCCAGAAGATGGCCCAGCCCATGCGGGCTTCCGGGGAGGACCTATCTCCTTTGAACGATTTTG
>JADZBW010000147.1 GCA_020851885.1 Fimbriimonadaceae bacterium
AGTCTCGTCCCCGAATCGATCACCACGCACTCGATCCCTGCGATTTCGGCGAAGTCGCGTAGATGCTCCGTTTTCACGGTATAGCTGTAGCCGGTGTGGTGAGCGCCCCCGGCATAGATCCAAGCTGATAGGGCGGTCTTGAAATCCGGTTTACATTCCCAAACGGCTCGTGCCACCGGAAGGTTCGGCATCTCGGGGACCTCGACCGCGGCGACTTCATTCACGATGAGTCGGAATCGGTGACCCAAATCAACCAGCGACGCATTCAAAGCCGGTCCCGTCTTGGCATTGAAGACGAGCCGCGCCGGGTCTTCCTTACCACCGATTCCTAGCGGATGAACCTGAATGGATGGCTTGTTGCCCGCAATCGTCGGGCAGATCTCCAACATATGGGCGCCCAGGACGAAGGGACGGGTCGGATCCATATGGTACGTGTAATCCTCCATAAAGGAGGTTGCGCCGCCATCGCCATCGACCGTCTTCATGAACCGCAGGAGGGCTGCCGTCTTCCAATCTCCTTCCGCACCAAAGCCATAGCCAGACTTCATGAGTTGCTGAGCGGCGAATCCCGGCAGTTGACTCAATCCATGGAGGTCCTCGAATGTCGTCGTGAAGCCTTTGAATCCGCCATCGACGAGAAACGCTTCGATTCCCAACCAGATCCGGACCGCATCCTTCAGTGCGCGGCCGCTTGAGACTCCGGAAGCCACTTCATACTCGTCCTCCAATTTCTGGATGGCATGGTGGACGGCTGAATCCGAAATCGCATCCACCACTCGGACCAGATCACCCACCCCAAAACCATTTACCGAGAACCCGAACGTCACCTCCGCCGAGACCTTGTCACCCTCGGTGACGGCAACTTCCCGCATGTTGTCGCCGAATCGACAGAACTTCGCGCCTTGAAGGTCATGCCAGGCCCTCGCCACCCGGCACCAGGCATCGAGGCGATTCAAGACCTCATCGTCACTCCAATGCCCGACAACGACCTTGCGATTGAGCCCGATCCGCGTGTGCAGGTGGCCCGCTTCGCGATCGCCATGTGCCGCCTGGTTCAGATTCATGAAATCCATGTCGATCTGCGCCCACGGCAAGTCGCGGTTGAACTGGGTATGGAAATGACAAACGGGCTTGCGGAGTCCGGTAAGGCCGCCGATCCACATCTTGGCTGGCGAAAAAGTGTGCATCCAAAGGATCAACCCCGCACAGCCTGGGGTGCTGTCCGCCTCGCGACACAGGTCACGAATCGCGGAAGGATCGGTCATCACTGGCTTGAAAACGACGTTGACGGCCACGCGCCCGGAGGCATTGATGGCCTGGACCATCTCCTGCGAGTGAGCGGCCACTTTTCTAAGTGTTTCGTCGCCATAGAGATGCTGGCTACCAGTGACAAACCAAATTTCCGTCGTCTTCATTCGTCAATACCTATCTTAACTCGTGGAGCATCGTGGATAGGGGGCCTGAGCCGCGGAGTGGCAACATCAGTTCATCGCTGAAGCCCAATGCTCGATGCGACGCGGCGCGGACCTCGCTTCGCTCTGGCGCAAGTCCTCGAAGGGAAGGCAGAATGCCAGTATGTCCCTGAAATTTGGGCCTGGTGATTCCCTCTAATTGGCATATCCTGACGCCACGTACCTCATATGGACACCTGCATGAACCCCACTTCCGAGGAGTTCCGCTACCCCTACGACGGGCAGATGCCGATCGAGGAGTTCACGTACTTCGACACTTTCATCCCCCAACACGCTCCGTGTTGCGGGGTAGAGATCACAGGATGGACCAAGCACTTGCTGCAATGGCGATGAGGGCACCCCCAACATCAGGGATGTTGGGGGATTCACCCTAATTCCCTCTCCCTGGGGACAGGGCGAGGGACTGGTGAGCGCGCGGCGACGATCCCAGCCAGTCTTAACCACTTTTTCTGCCGAATGAATTCGGCGATCCCAAGGCGATCCAAGCCTGTTCCTACCATTCTTTTTGCCGAATGAACTCGGCGATCCCAAGGCGATCCAAGCCTGTTCCTACCATTCTTTTTGCCGAATGAACTCGGCGATCCCAGGAGGTTCCTAGTCTTTTCCTACCATTCTCTTTGCCGAATGAAATCGGCGATCCCAGGAGATTCCTAGTCTTTTCCTACCTTTTTCGGGCCGAATGAATTCGGCGATCCCAGGGCGATGCCAGGGCGATCCCAGGAGGTTCCTACCACTTCCCTACCGGCAAATCCCGCTACTTCTTCGCGTAAGGCGCACAGAGAGGATCGCCAATGACGATATCTTCCCACCCCACGAACCTTGAGGCGGCATAGAAGCTCTCTGCCAGCGTCCAGCCGTCGGTGTACCGATCGAACAGAACCGCCGGCGAAGCGACCGCTTGAAGCAGCGGCTCGTCGCAGTAGCCTTTGACGCCCGAAATGCGTCCATGCACCAAGTCGGCGATCAAGGATTGGCCACCGGTGGTGGGCAGAAAGGTTCTTGCACTCGTCGAAACGGCGGTCTCGCCAATCGCCCCAGGATCGAACCGTAGCTTCAAATAGCCGTCGGAGTTAAATTTGGGGTCGTTGCTTCCCCACGAGCTATAACCCATCAAGTCGCCCTTCTTCCCGATGAAGGCGTCGGTTTGGTCGAGCAAGACACTGATCTTCTTCGTCTCCAGTCGGCGACATGCGGCAACCATGTCGGCGTTCCACTCTCGATAGGCCATCTCATTGATCATGTGCAGATCCAATTTGCCGTCATGGATTGGATCGAGGGGAACCTTTTCGACATCGCCAACCCCAAAGCCCGCCGCGACATCGAGGAGGAATTGTCCAGTGGGACGGGCCTTTTCAGATTCTATGGCGTAGGTGGAGAGCAACAGCGCTTCCTCTTCGGTATAGCCGTCCAGACGAGTGACCAAGTACCCTCCGAATTTGGCATGGCTGAAACGCTGCTGGGAGTTCCAGAATCGATTCGCCCAGCACTTCCCCGTGAACCCGCTGTCATTGAGAACGACCGGGACGGCATCCTTCCGCGCCGCGTAGTCGAACGCGGCGATCACCGAGTCGAGCGAAGGCTGGGTGCCATTTACGCCGGTGTTGGCTCCGGTGAGGCGTATCGGGATTCCCTTTGTGAGGACGACGAAGTCCACCTTCGGATTCTTGGTGAGGAACAGGCCCAGGGGCGCCGCGATGCTCTTTTGGTATTCGGTGTAAGGCAAAGTCTCATTGGCCGCATTCACCGCCGAGTCTTGACAAGTCACCTTAACCAAGTTCGTGACGCCGCGCTTCCGCATGTAGTCCTGGGCAATGGCGATCGATGTCGGGCTGGAGGCGTTTTCGACCACCACAACTCGGTATGCGAACGGATGCGGACCCACGAAACAGGCCGCGAGAATCGGCAACAGCATTTCGAAAGGTTACCAATCAACCCACCGATCCGACTGGCTTTTTTCCAATTCCCGTGGTCCAGACCGCTATCGATTCTGCTTTGAGGTCTCTGGTACCGACCCGGGCGTCACTACTTGCACGTTCGCTTTACCGGATAGAATGCCAGGTTGCACTCAGCGATTCCTGAGCTATCCTAGACTTGGAGACGCCTCGCGGTTGAGGCGTGTAACTTTTGATGCTTGCCACTTTAGGGTTCTTAATTGTCGCCGCTACCCAAAACACTCCCATCGTCGTCGATGGCGAGCTTTGCCATCCGCGCAATCTGATGGTCAAATATGAGAGCGCGGCCACCCTCAAGACTCTCAGCCGATTCGGCAAGGTGATCCGAGACATCCCCCAGATCAACTATGCCGTCCTGGAAGCACGTCCCGGGCTGCTCAAGAACACCCGATTGCAGATCCAAAAGGCACACGGAGTCGCTCGGGTCGAATACGACCGTTGCTCACTCCCCGCCTACGATCCCAACGACTACTACTGGCCCGATCAATGGCACACGAAGGCGATCCGGGCAAACTTTGCATGGGATACCACGAAAGGCGATCCCAATGTCATCGTCGCGGTGATCGACACCGGTGTGATGGTGACCCATCCGGACCTGGCGGCCAACGTCTGGGTGAATACCGGTGAAATCCCCGGGAATGGCATCGATGACGATAACAATGGCTATGTCGACGACGTCAATGGCTATGACTTCGCCTATGGCGATGGAAATCCCAACGACGTGTACGGTCATGGCACGGCTTGCGCAGGTA
>JADZBW010000148.1 GCA_020851885.1 Fimbriimonadaceae bacterium
AACTAATCGTTCGTTTCATCTGATATTCCGATCCCCACAGTATAGAGGTCCGAGGGATATGATGCCCGAACGATTCAGAAGTTTCAACCAATTCCTCTTTTCAATTGACGAAACCAACGGCTAGCGAAATCAGGAGTTCTTGGACGATTGCTTCAGTTTGCTTGGTGACATGCGAGACGGTGGCTCGCTTATCCGCTTCATACTCCTGTCTTCGTTCGACCAGGGATATCTCCTTCCCGATCGCCACATGGGCGACTTGCCGACCTCGGATAACCGTCTTCCCGAGCACCTCTTGTTCCATACGAATGAGCAAATGCACCATCCGCTCGGGAGTCGGGTTTGCCGCGACGTAGCCGTCATAGACCGCAATCCAATTCGCAAGTCGATCGAGTTCGTGGAGCGCTGGCTGGATGTGGTTCCGGGATTCCACCCAGAGGCGTCGGTCGTAGGGGGTCTTGGCTTGCGATGGGTCGTTGGTCACCCGATGCACCGCATTCACCACCAGGCGCATCTCCTCGGCAAGGCTGCCGCCACGGAGTTTGACTCGTGCGATCTCCGCCGCCCGCTCCAATTGAGTGTGCTTCACGATGTCCATTCGGTCCCCCAGGAGCGCCTCCGGGAAGGGAACCAGGTCGAATTGCTTCTCCAGCTTGGACACCACCAACTCGCCGATGCGCCGCATCCTCAAGTAGGCGTCTTCCTCAAGGGACACGGGGAGCCCCACGGCTTCTTCTAGGCGCTTGATGGAAGCCAGGATCGCTGGCATCATCTCCTGGACGAAGGAGTATCGGACCGCCACGGGCAGCAGTTTCACATCGGCGCCAGGATCCTTCTTCAGCGCATCCTCCAGGCCCCAGAACGCCAGTTGGACGACTCCCGATTGGAAGGGAAGGAGGGAGTCGTTCTGGGAATAGACCTCACCCTCGGGGAAGATGACCAACTTGGATCCGGGCGTCGCGATGATCTCACGCGTCATCGAAAACGACGGCCGGTCGAGGGCGCCTCGGACCAACGAATAAGCTCCCAAACGCTGGATGAAGTGGCCCCAGAACCCGGCGGCCAGGTCGAATGCCTCCCGGCAGGCGACGTAGTGGAAGGCTTGGCGACTCCGTTCTCCGAGTTTGAACAAAATGGCGGGCTCGGTATTCGTCGGGTGGTTGGGGAGGATGACCAGTCGCTCGCCCTTCAACTCTTTGAGGCGGGAAATGTCCTCGTCGCGAAACTTCACCCCGACCACGCTGCGAACCCGCATCGCCAGCGGAATGACGGCGTTCGCCAAGGCCACCACGGCGCGATTCAGCTTGGGAGGTCGGAAGTCGTTCATGCGGTCATCGCGAGGCTTGGGCCTGCGCGTTTGCCCGAGGTTACCGCCTGATTCTCGCCTGCAACCTTGCATCCGTTCGCCCGAACGGGCATGATAGAGACGGTGTTCGGACTCACCGACCAAGAATTAAAACTCGCCCTCACGATCTTGACCAAGCTTGGGATCGCCGCCCTCATGGCGTTCCTCATCGGCTGGGAGCGAGAGCTCAATGGTCGTCCCGCCGGGATCCGAACCCACATGCTCCTCATCATGGGAGTCGTCCTCTTCTGCGAGGCGAGCAGGGGCTTCATGGGCTCGGAATCCTCTCGGGTTGCCGCGCAGGTCGTCGTCGGCGTGGGTTTCCTCGGTGCGGGCACGATCATGCGCACCGGAATGGAGATCAAGGGCCTCACCACCGCAGCAAGCCTCTGGTCCACCTCTGCGATCGGCATGGCGATCAGCCTCGGCGGCGCTTATTTGCTGGTGGCCATCGTCGCGACCTTCCTCGCCCTCTTCACCCTGGTGGTTATCGACCGTTTTGAAATCCGTTTCCTCAAGACCAAGCGCGCCAATTGCCTGCGCGTGGAAGTTCAGGATCAGGCGAAGGCCTTCGATTTGCTCGATCACCTGACTGGCCGCCACAACCTTTCGGTCAACTCGGTCTCCGTCGTGCAATCCACCCCGAGCGTCGTGATGGTGGTCGAGGTTCGGGGTGAAACGAGGGGCATCCTGGAGCTGGCGGTCGCTCATGACGGGGTGCTTGCGGCGGGTTGGGAAGATGGCGTCTGACTTTTTGGCCGGCGAGGGTGCATCACCGGCCTTTTCCAAAGGAGGGAAGAGCATCCGCCCAATGCCCAAGACGGACCGCCTCGGAGAGACGCTCCGCCACGGGCAGATGACAAGGGCGCCTAGCCTCCGCCGACCTTCCCTGCGACAGGCCGTAAGGATGAGCCTCCCGCCGTTAGAGTCTGCCCTGCGTGGGCGGCGCCGTTGGCGATGTAGGGCGACATCACCTGATCCCAAAGTCGGACCCACTCGTAATACTTGTCCTCTCCGAGAATTCTGTACATTTCGGAGCGCGTCCACCGGTTGAGCTCATTGCCGAAATAGGCGCCCTTGGTCCGGTCTTGGTGAAACAGGTCCCGATACTGCTGGAGCTTGATCTCGTTCTCCTTTTGGTAGGCACGGTACTGGTTCCACTGGGAAGGTGTGACCTTCAGGTAGTTCAGAATCAGTTCGTCGGTTCCTCCGAAAGGAGTCCCGGACGCCATGGGAGCTTGCCCGGCGTTGAGATCGACCGGTGCCCACATATCCATGTATTTCTGATATTGGGCAGGTGTGAAGATGCGCTTCATGCCGTTGTGGTAGTCGGCATTGATCTGCCGTCCCCGATTCGCTTGGCCCGAAGTCATGCTTGCGAGCTTGGCAGTTTCGGCTTTCACACTGGCCTTGAGGTCGTCGTAGTCGGCTTTCTGCTTCGCGGTGAGCTTGAGAGCTTGGATCACGCGGGACTCGTGGCGAAGGAGCGCCACGCGCGAGTCTTCTTCCCGCGTCTGAATGGTCGAGCGCTGCGCAAAGCTGTACACGGCCAGGGCGGCGAGCAAAATGGCGGAAACCGCCACTTGGATTTTCTTGATCATGGTCTTCCCTCCTTAGGGGTTCTGGACCGCTCCACGGCGGAGACGGCTCCAAATCGTTGGTGGTTTCCGAGTATTGACGCCGCCGGTGAAGATCCAAATGGGTCTCGGGGTGGGGCGACTCGGAATTCGCTGCGCCATGTGGGCAGTAGGAGAACGGCCAGGCAGGCGAACAAGAGCCCTGGCACGGTGCCGATCCGTTTCTCACCATGCTGCAAGCGCAGGATTCGAGCATGGAGAGCGGCATAAGTCTCGGCCATGTTGGCGGTCAATGCAAGTTCCCGCGTCTTGCTGGAGATGGTCATTTGAAGGAGCATTCGTCCATAGGCCGCGAGGCTTGTCTTGGTGACTTGAATGGCAATGGCATCGCAGGCTGACTCCTGAGCCATCCGATGTTCGCGCCGCATGAGCCAGACCAGGGGATGGAAGAAGTACAGGGCATCGAGGATGACAAACAACCACTCCCAGGTCAGGTCGCGCCTCTTGACATGGGCCAATTCGTGGGCCAGGACCATTTCGCGAGCCTCGGTGTCCAGATCAGCAGGTAAGTGGATAGTTGGTTTCCAAATGCCTGAGAGCATCGGCCGGGGCAAGTCGGTGCGCAAGAGGATCGTGGGTGGTTGGGCAACGCGCAGTCGTTGACAGATCGCCTCTACTTTCGCCATTTCGGTGGGGATGCCGCCTCGGGTGAGTTGGCGCACGGCAACCCAGTCTCGTAGCACGGTGACGGCGGCCAGGCCGAGCCCGACCAAACTGCAGGCCAGGATGATACTTGGCAAAGGATCGTCAGCCAGATAGCCGCTGGCTCGCCAAGTCTGAGTGAACAGAGTGACCGGCAGGACGGTGCCAAAGAGGAACTTAAGGGCGATCGCGCGCCACAACCAGACCTTCGCCGAGGCCGGAATCCTCGGGAAGGCCCGGGTGAGGAGCAGGACCGCAAGGATTGCCAGGCCCCCTTGCACGCTGTTGCGGATCAGCCCGTCGGCCCAAGCGATCATGGCTTTTCCTCAAGCTTGTCAAGCAGCTCGGCCAGTTTCTTGGCTTCTTCCTCACTGAGGTTCCCGCGCTCGGTGAAATAGGCCACGAACGGACTCATCGATCCACCCAGGGAACTCTCCACGAAATCACTGACCAGCGTTTTCAGAAGTTCTGACCGGGGGATTCCCAATTCGTATCGGTTGACCCCATCCGTTGGCTTGCGGTCGAGGAAGTTCTTCTGACGAAGCCGCTCCAGCAAGGTCTGGGAAGTGGTGCGTGCAAATCCTTTCTTCTCCATCATCGCTTCGGCCACTTCCCGTGCGCTGACCGGCTCGTGGTCCATGACATAGCGGAGGATCTCCATCTCCGCGGGGGCGATGCGTTTTTGACTCACCAAGTTACTCCTGCCGACATTTGTAGGCATCATACTACAATTGTCGGCAGGAGCCAAGAAGATTTTGAAATTTTTCCAAACGGCGATGTGAAGCGGCCGGCAATCGGGGTACTGGAACCATGGGTATGCGATCAATTGTCGGATTGGCGGCCATAGCTCGGTTGCCGGATATCGACCCTGCCTTGAACTCACAAAACTCGAGCATCTTTCGCAGGGAACCTATTCTCGGGAAACGAAGCGCGTAGACTCTAGGCGGCATATGGCATACCGCGACTTCCAGCATTTCCTCGACGTCCTCGAATCCAAGGGGGAGCTTCGGCGCATCAAGGAACCTCTCAGTCCGGCATTGGAGATCACGGAGGTCGCCGACCGGGTCATGAAGGCAGGCGGACCGGCCCTTCTGTTCGAAAACGTGGTCGGCATGCCGCATCGTTTGGGGACGCCGAACCCGATGAGCGCCGTGATGGGGCATCCGAGCATTCACATGGCCGAAGGTTCCCCCTCTTCCCCCAACCCCCTTCTCCCCGTGGGGGAGAAGGGGGCTTTCATGCCAGTTGCGATCAACACCATGGGAAGTCGCAAGCGGATGAGCATGGCGCTGAGTTGCGACGACTTCGAGGAGCATGCCGAACGCATCGCCCATCTGCTCAAACCCGACGTGCCGAAAGGGCTGATCGACAAGGCTCGGTTCGGAATGGAACTCCTGAAGGAAGTCAAGCCAACTCAGCCCAAAGACGTCTCATCGGGAATCTGTCAGGAGATCGTGATGCAAGGCGACGAGATCGACCTCACCAAGCTACCGATCCTCACCTGCTGGCCCGAGGATGGCGGCCCTTTCATCACTCTGCCATTGGTCTTCACCAACGATCCCAATACTGGCAAACGGAATGTTGGGATGTACCGCATGCAGCTTTACGATCGCAACACGTGCGGGATGCATTGGCAGATGCACAAAACGGGCATGCGTCAGATGGAAGATGCGGGCGCCAAGGGGAGGAATCTGGAGGTTTGCGTTTGCTTGGGGGGCGATCCGGCCTACAACTTCGCCGCGATTTCCCCACTTCCGCCGGGGATCGACGAAATGCTCTTCGCCGGGTTCTTGCGTAGAGAGAACGTACGGATGGTGAAGGCGAAGACGGTCGATGTGATGGTCCCCGCGGATTGCGAGATCGTGATCGAGGGTTACGTGGACCCAAGTGAGCGACGGTTGGAAGGACCCTTTGGCGACCACACTGGCTATTACTCCCTGGCTTACGACTTTCCTGTCCTCCATGTCACGGCGGTGACGATGCGACAGAAAGCGATCTTTCCGGCCACGATCGTTGGCCAGCCGCCCATGGAGGATGGTTGGATGGGCAAAGCGGTGGAGCGAGTCTTCTTCCCGATGATCAAACTCACCGTTCCGGAGATCGTGGACATGAACCTACCGGTTGAGGGTGGATTCCACAACATCGCCTTTGTCAGCATCAAGAAGAAATATCCCGGTCACGCCTACAAGGTGATGAACGCCATCTGGGGCCTTGGCGGGCTGGCTTACACCAAGATGGTGTTTGTGTTCGATGAGGATTGCGATGTCCAAAACATTGGCGAGGTGCTCTTTCGCCTTGGGGCGAATAACGATCCCTTGCGAGACACTTTGCTCAGCAAGGGACCGGTGGACCAACTGGATCACGCCTCCTTGGAGGAGGGTTTTGGCGGCAAGATCGGCTTTGACTGCACTCACAAGTGGCCCGGTGAGAACGGCTTCAACCGGAACTACCCCAAGCTGATCACGATGAGCGACGACGTGAAGGCCAAGATCGATGGGTTGTGGAGTCGGTTGGGGTTGTAGCTTCAAGTCTGCTATTATCATTTCAGGCCACAAATGAGAATAACGGCCCTCGCTATTCTCATTCATGGGAATAGCGAGATGAAACGCGGCGCCACTGGCAAGTTTGAATCAACCGTCACAGGTTCGGAGACCGTGCGTGCATTCATTCCTGCCCCGCTCCCACCGCAGCCGCCTGTCGACTTGGGCGGTTCGAGAGCCCTTCTGCTGGAGAGAGC